>JBJXFC010000108.1:0-11521 GCA_046153915.1 Flavobacteriales bacterium | reverse complement strand
ATCCGCGGCCGGGCCGACAAAAAATTCTGCGACGACCATTGCCGCAGTGTTCATCATCACAAAAGTTTTGGCGATAGCGACAATGAAGTGCGAAGGATCAATTACCAGTTGCGGCGCAATAGAAAGGTGTTGTCTGATCTCCTGGATAACTCAAGACGCACTCGCGTTTCGCTCACAAGGCTTGTAGAAGCTGGGTTTAATTTCAGTTATTTCACACATGTGTCAAAATCTCCAAAAGGTGAATTATTTACGATTTGTTACGATTGTGGGTATAAGAAATACCCTGATAATTCGTGTGTATTGGTGCGATCGAAAATTTCCGAATAAAAAAAAGCCGGAAATCTCTTCCGGCTTTTTCATTTTTATGATCTTAAAGTTTATTTCAAAGCAATCTGCTTCGTATCTGCTTCCATCACCTTGTTGAAGAATTCTTTGAACTCATTGTACTCAGAAACTTCCATGTATTCTTTTTTGATTTTAAACTCACGTGTAGCAACGAGTTTATTTCCCTGTTTCACATAGGTGATGCTGTAGTCTGCAACTGCACATGAATACTTGGCATTCTTCGGAACTTCGGCGAGAACTTTACCGGTTGGCACCGTGAATGTAAGCACTTCTTTTTCGTTTTCTGCACCAAATTCTTCGTACATCACAAATGGGTAATTGCGCTTTTCAAGAGCAATAAAATCTAAGGTCTCCAATTTATCGGCCCACGGAAGTCTGAAGATTTTCATTCCTACTACGTCATTCACTTCGTTTGTTACACGGTATTTGTAATTGTAATGAATGGTGTCTTCACGGCCCTGCAAATTGCCAAAACTCAACCCCATTAGCTTCACCTGATTGGTATGTCCACTGGCAATGGCACGGGTCATGTCTTTCTCCTGCTCCTCGCGGCCAATGTCTGCGTAGTTGCTGCGTGTGCTGCTGGCCATATCGCCACTGCGAATGGTTTTGCGGGCTACAAGCAGGTCGGAGTTTTCAACGGTCAGTTCGGTGATGCGATCCAGACCATTCATTGGGCGATTCTTAGGATTCAAGGTTGTTAATCCTTCAAAGGTGCTATCCATGTCGTTTGGAATCAAAAGCACACGGGCATTCACATCCATATCAGGCAAACTACCGAATGACAATTTCTGATTCGTAAGTTCAACATAGATCGGTTTGCCATCGCAAATAGCTCGCGCTATGCAATGGTTAAAAGCAATTGTAGGAAGGTTGAGGTGTTTGCGTCCGTTGTCTTTGGTGTCTACCAACAAAAGATTGGCTTTGATTCCAACTTCCTTACACATAGAAACAAACAAGGTACTCACGTCTTTGCAATCTCCTAGTTTGGTGCGCAAAGTGCGTGAAGCCTTTTGCGGAATAATGGGCCCCTGACGGAAAGGCACTTGACTGTAGCTAACGTTTTGTTCGATATGATTGTAAATAATGCGCGCTTTTTCGAGCTCAGTCATATTCGCCGGAGCGTCTTTGAAAAGTTCAGCAACGGTCTCTTTGATTTCAAAATCCTGACGTGCGCGCGAAGTCGATAAATCATTGTACCAGTTGGCAACAAATTTCCAATCTGGTAGCGTAGATATATCCAATGTTGGTGCGATATCAATCAGCGGCGGCATTGCGTTTTCTGATTTCAATGATTTTTGATTTTTAGCTTCCCAGGTATACATTTTCATGTTCTCGTCATCTGTAACTACCGGTTGAATGTCGCCATTCATCATCTCAAACTGAAATTTATAATCCTTCGGCGCAAGAATGCTGTAACGTGTCAATTGTGCAGGGTAGAAATACTGGAAGCTAAATTGATCCCAGAAATGTTTGGCCAGTTTACCGCTATTGTAATTGCGAAGGCGATAGCTGATGTGGATGGCATCTCCTGCTTCGAGATCTGTAAACACAGCATAATTATCACTGCGCTCCGCTTCACTTATGCTGCCATCTTTTTTGAATACTTCCGTTTTATCAAAAATGAGATCCTGCGAATTTCCATTGTATGCCACGTGGTATTCTTTCCAATTGTCGATACCTGCCTGGTTGTGCACTTTAATCAGAATCTCTACCTTTTCTTCGCTTGCCCCCTCAGGATATACTATGCGTTGATTGTCGTAAAGCAGAATATTGCTGTGGTCATCCGGGAAATCAGTTATAGGTGGAGATTCCTTGAAGATTTTTTCGGCATCGTGTTTTTCGAATTTCTCAAACAATTCTTCTTTGTCCTGAAGTTTGCGTAGTTGGGTACGTGCGTCATACAGCGTTGGAGTATAATATATGGCGCGCTCATACAATTTTTCGGCTTCCGAATTTTCTCCCTGTGCTTCTGCAATTTCTCCAAGTTTTTGAGAGTATGATCCAACATAAGGTGCAAAGGCATAAGCTCTTTCGGCATAACTTTTTGCCGTGGCATAATCCTGGAAGTTGTAGTAAATATCAGCAAGCTGACCGATGTTGCCGATGGTGTGGGGCTGGTTGTCAATTTGTTTTTTCAGCATGGTCAGACCCAATGTTCCCGCGCCGGATTGAAACAAAGAACTGATGTAGGTGTTTTCTACAGAAGTACTGTGATTTGTTTTCAGATATTTCTGTAAAATTTTGATGTTGTTACCTGGATTTTTTTCTGCGCCGTTTTTAATCTGGTAATACAACAGCACAATCACTTCATTGTTGGGGTATTTCTTGTAAAGCGCATTCAACGATGACATGAATTCATCATTCTTTTGATTGCGCGCGAATGCAGCCATGTCTTCGAGTTCAGTATAAAAACTCTCGCCATAAAGATTTTTTATTTCGGCAAGAAGGCGTTCTTTTTCATCGAAGTCCTCGCGTTCAGCAGATTCATTGGAAAGCATTTTCAGAACCAGAATACTCTTTGGATCTGTTTTCTTGATTTTTTCTCTTTCTTTGGTAAGATCGGTAACGTTGTTATCACGGGAGAAAGCAGATATTGCAAAAATACTGACCATGGTGTTCTTGGGAGCCAGAGATGACGCAAGCTTCATAGCCTTTCTTGATTCCAGTTTTTTATCATTCCGCAAGTAACAATTTGCAAGCAAAATCTGGTGAAGAATGTCCTTCGGATTATCTTTCATATAATCTTCGAAATAGGCTTCAGCAAAAATGCGCTTCTCGGTAGAAGTATAGTTTTCGGCCTTATCATAATCCTGATTTTCCTGGGTGGAAGTAAGACCAAGCAATGGATTTCCCTTTTCGTCACAAATGCGAATCATAAAATTGGCAGCATCTGCTTCACTCTCGCCAATTTGAACCAGAATGCGATTGTATCCTTTGTTGAGTTCAACACCATTGATATAGCTGTCCAAATCACAATTGCGCTCTTCTAGCACATTGGTGATCAATTTATCATTCACCCAAATTTTGATCGAACCGGAAACTCCAGAGAAAATATATCCCTGTTGACTTGTTTCACTTTTTAGAAAAGTCTGGGCATACATGATTGAATTACCAATATTGAAATAATTGTTGAAATCAAACCAACGATTTTTTTTCTCAACAGGTGTGTTGTACCACTTCACATCAGCTTCAACTTTGTTTTTGAAGGATGCGTTTGCACCTGAATTTTCCAGTGGACCCCATGATTTATTAAACCCGGAACCACTGGTATTATCAAATGTTCCAACAACCTGCCAATTCGAAATAGCACCGAGTTTATCATACTCTGGCCACGATTTTTTAAACTGGTTAGAATTTTCCCAATGGTCGCCCATGCGTTGGTTCATCATGGCGCGAATAGTTCCAGGCAATTCTTTATCAGCGAAAATCTTTTTGAACGCTGCCAAATCGAGTTTGCTTAATTTACTGGAGCCTCCAAATCCAATATCCGTAGACCAAAGCGAATAGACATATGGGTAGGGATTTTTACTAACAGTCAAAAACTTGAGGAATGCGTCGTGCGACTCAGCCTCTTTATCCATGCTGTAGTAAAGTAGTGCCAAACTCAACCAGGCATCTGGCGCAGATTCGGCGTTTTCAGTTGCTGATTTAAATTGGGATTCAGCCTCTTCACGGTTGTTTTCATTGAAAGCTGTCCAGCCTTTTTCGTAGGCGCTTTGAGCAGTTGCAAAAATCGGAAGACAAAAGAGCAGGCAACCGGCAAGTGCGTTCAGGAGAAACGATTTCATATTAAGTGGTTTAAATTCGGTTAATTCATGCAAGAATAAGGCATTGGCCCTCGATTATTTTCATTGCAGTTGTGATTTTGAGAAAAAATGGGATAGAAATAGATTGAATTTGCACGAACCATGTATTTTGCCGAAAAAAATGCCAGTTATACTGCCTGTCAGAGGAATTCTTCCAGTCTTCGGTGCCGACTGTTATATCGCTGAAAATGCTACCATCGTTGGCGAAGTGGTTTGCGGCGACCGGTGTAGCTTTTGGTTCAATGCCGTTGTGCGCGGCGATGTCAATTCAATTCATATTGGTAATCAGGTAAATATTCAGGATGGGGCGGTAATTCATTGCACCTATCAGAAAGCTCCTACCGTGATTGGCAACAATGTAAGTATTGGCCACAACGCGCTTGTGCATGGATGCACCATTCACGACAATGTTTTAATTGGTATGGGCAGTATTGTTATGGACGGCTGCGTTGTTGAAAGCAACAGCATTGTGGCGGCGGGCGCTGTTGTTCTCGAAGGCACGCATATTACTTCAGGTAGCGTCTACGCTGGAGTTCCGGCCAAAAGGGTTAAGGAGGTTTCCAAAGAATTATTTGAAGGCGAAATCCAACGCATCGCCACCAACTATGTGATGTATTCGGGCTGGTTTAGGCCCGAAGGCCAATAAAAAAACCGCACCTGTATAGGATGCGGTTTCACTCCGAACACTGGAGACTATTGAATTTTATAATATGTTTCTTCCGAGTCTTTTTCGAAGAAATAACTGTTCTTCATGTTGGACTCAAAGAATTTTTTCATTTCATCACTGTTTTCAAAAACCTCACGGATATTGGCAGTTACTGAAACCAATGTCACTTTGAATTCGCCGTCTTTTACCAGTTTGTAGAAATAATAAGATGGTGTTTCAGATTCTTCTTTCACGTTGAGAAAAATGGTTCCACTGATGTCGGTTAAGTGGCCATGATACATTGTAGAAGTGCCGTCTGAAGCAATTTTGTTGATGTCAAAAGAATTGCCGCTGGTGCGTGTGATTTCAATTTTTTCACCTTCTTCACCGCTTTTTTCCCAGATTCCCATGAGGTTGTCGCTCACTTTAGAACCAGTTGTGCTCAGAGGAACAGTGCTGTTGTACGGACAGCCCATAAAAAGAATAGCACACGCCAGGATAGCTATTCCAATAAAGATTTTTGAAGATTTCATGTTGATTTTTTTTGGTTTATTGACTCGCTTGTAAATCAGAAACCAACATTGGTCTCTGAATGGAAGCCGCAAAGGTCAACGAAACGCGTTCATTCTCTAGTACGGTAAAGACCTTATTTTGACATATTTTGGGTGAGTTGCGGCGAATGTTGATTCATGCATCACATTCACGAAACCTCCTGAAGAGTTCTTTTCTTCTCAACCCTGGATGCTATCAGAATACTCATTTCATACAACAACAAAATCGGCATGGCCACCAATATCTGACTGGTAACATCAGGTGGTGTTATGATGGCAGCCACAATGAGGTTGGCTACAAATGCGTGTTTGCGGTATTTTTTCAGAAACGCGGACGAAGCAATTCCAATCTTGGTGAGAAAATAGATCAATACCGGAAGCTGAAAAACAAGCCCTGTTCCCAATACCAGCGATGTGGTCAGTTTCATATAAGATGAAAGTGTTGGAACGTTTTGTACGTCGGCAAAGGTGAAATTGATCAGAAACTGAAAACTCAGAGGTGCCAGAATAAAATAACCGAAGCTTACTCCCAGAAAAAAGAGCAACGAAACAAAAAACACGATTCCCTGAACCATTCTCTGTTCTTTTTGGCGAAGTCCGGGTTTAATGAATCCCCACAACTGAAGTATTATCCAGGGAAAGGCAAGTATTATTCCACCAAGCACACACACCATGATGGAAGCGTTCATAGCACCGCTCATCAGTTGATTTTGAAGAGGCTCATCGGGAAGAGAAAAACAAAATTGCTCCCCCATGCCCATTTTATGAGACCAGTCACAAAACATGCGGTAGGTAATAAAATCTTCGTTGGTAGGCCCCATGATGACCTCTACAACTACAAAATCATAGAATACAACTATGATGATCAAACCTGCCACTATGCCAAATGCAGCCCGCACAAGTCTTCCCCGAAGTTCTTCCAGGTGTTCGAGAAATGACATGTCTTTTTTTTCTTCGGCCATAGTTGTTGAATCAGTCTTAGCTAATTCCTTTTTTCGGCGCGCAATATGGTTCTGAAAGAGAAAAAAATGCTTTCAATCATATTGGCGGGTTATGTATTCAGAAAATGCCCTCTTTGAGAATATCATGCAGATGCACAATGCCTTTGTACTCTCCGTTTTTTGTCACAATGAGGGTTGTAATATTGTGTTCTTCCATGATCTGAAAAGCTTCTACGGCAAGTGCATCCGACTCAATTGTTCTGGGCGATTTGCCCATCACCTGCGAGGCTTTTGTTTTGGCAATGTCCATGTTTTTTTCGAGCATTCTTCGGATGTCTCCATCGGTGATGATGCCTGCAATTTTTTTCTTTTCTACTACTGCGGTTGCACCTAATCTTTTGGATGAAATTTCAAGAATTGCATCCCGCATAGAGGTGGTTGGCGCAACTGTGGGGCGAGAATTGGCACCAAGAAGATCGCTCACTTTGACATAGAGTTTTTTGCCCAATGCACCACCGGGATGGTATTTTGCAAAATCACCTGCTGTAAATCCACGGCATTCCATAAGTGCAACGGCAACTGCATCGCCCATGGCCAATTGTGCCGTGGTGCTGGTTGTCGGAGCCAAATTGTTTGGACAAGCTTCACGTTCGATAGGTGTGTGAAGTATAAAATTACTTTGTTTACCAAGGAAACTGCCTTTGTTGCTCACCATGCCAATGATGGTATTGCCCATGCTTTTGAGCAACGGTATAAGCACTTTGATTTCAGGAGAATCACCGCTTTTCGATATACAGAGCACAATGTCTTTTTTCTGAACATTGCCAAGATCACCATGAATGGCATCCGCAGCATGCATAAACAAAGCAGGCTGCCCGGTGCTGTTGAATGTGGCGACCAGCTTTTGAGCAATATTCGCACTCTTGCCAATGCCCGTTACTACCAACCTGCCCTTTGAGTTTAAGACTAATTCTACGATTTTCTCAAATCCGGAATCAATGGTAGCAATGAGACCTGCAATCGTATCTGCTTCCAGTTGCAAGGTTTTTTTTGCTGAAGCTGCAATGGCGTTCTTTTTTTTCAAGGAAATAATTATTTCTGCTGCAAAGATGCGCCCGGCGCCACACAATTGACAAAATCTTCGTTAAATAAGGAAAACGCCATTCTGAAGAGTTATTTCAACTGGGAGGGCTTAGTCCGCTTTTTATGCAGTAAACCTCCTCCTGAAATGGTGATTATTACGCCAAACAGAATGGTAAACAGGTGATTAAGGGCATGTGAAACTTACACAAAAAAAGATTTTACTGTTTATCGTTCATGTGTTACATTCGCGTCCCTTTTGAAAAATGCAATGGCTGTTTTCATTCACAAACCGATGGAATCGGGAGTGTCTGTGCAAACTGAATCATTTGGCTGCATTTAGAGTCTTTGTGCAAACAAGAACTTATTTTGTTGCCCTCCGGTAAAAGGTTCAGGTGTTGAATTCCGGCAGATGAATATGTGCCGGATTCTGGATTGAAATTAGAAATTGCAAGATTCAAAAAAAATATGTTGCCTATAAGCAAAGATTTACCTAATTTTATTCGCGCTCAAAAGGAGCCTTCGAGATGTAGTGAATTTTTCCCAGCCTGGACTGGCAGTTCTTTCAGTATTCGATTCAATCGATGAGTAGGATGATGAAATGTCTGTTTCTTACAACCCCGGGACATCTGGCAAGGCGACTTTAAATTTTTAGTCACATGCAAACAGTAGTAGATATTTCACCGAAAGAAGCCCTGAAACATTTTTTTGGGTTTAGCAATTTCAAAGGACTTCAGGAAGGCGTTGTCAATGCCATACTCGAAGGCAATGATACATTTGTAATCATGCCAACTGGCGGCGGTAAGTCGTTGTGTTACCAGTTACCTGCACTTATGCTCGAAGGCACGGCCATTGTCGTTTCGCCTCTTATCGCATTGATGAAAAATCAGGTGGACGCCATGCGTGGTTTCAGCGAGCAGGATGGCATCGCACACTTCATCAACTCTTCTCTCAACAAAACGGAAATAGCCCAGGTCAAAACGGATATTCAGTCAGGCAAATGCAAATTGCTTTACGTTGCACCTGAATCACTCAACAAAGACGAAAACGTAGAATTTTTCCGCGGATGTAAAATCTCTTTCGTAGCCATTGATGAAGCGCACTGTATTTCCGAATGGGGTCACGACTTCCGTCCGGAGTATCGCCGTCTTCGCCCTATCATCGAACAGATTGCAGATTGCCCGATCATGGCATTGACCGCAACAGCAACTCCAAAAGTTCAACAGGATATCCAGAAAAACCTGGGTATGCTCGATGCGAAGTTGTTTAAGGCGTCGTTCAACCGGGGCAATTTGTTCTACGAAATTCGTGCAAAGAAGAATGTCGGCAAACAGATTATTCAATACATCAAAGCCAACATGGGCAAGAGCGGTATCATTTACTGTCTCAGTCGTCGCAAAACGGAAGAAATTGCAGAGTTGCTTCAAGTCAATGGAATCAAAGCACTGCCATATCACGCAGGGATGGAAAGTTCGCACCGCAGTCGTGTGCAGGATGCCTTCCTCATGCAGGATACCGATGTTATCTGCGCCACCATTGCATTTGGAATGGGTATTGATAAACCAGACGTGCGGTTTGTAATACACCACGACATACCAAAATCATTGGAGAGTTATTATCAGGAAACAGGCCGCGCAGGCCGCGATGGTGGAGAAGGTGTTTGTATTGCATTTTATTCCCCCAAAGACATTGAAAAACTAGAGAAATTTCTTCAAGGTAAACCTGTTGCCGAGCAGGAAATAGGAATGCTCCTCATTCAGGAAGTTATCGCTTATGCCGAGACATCCATGAGCCGCAGAAAATATTTGCTTCACTACTTTGGTGAAGAGTGGGATGATGTGAATGGAGAAGGTGCTGGCATGGACGACAACAGCCGCAATCCGAAAGAACTATATGATGGAACAGAACAAGTGCAAACCATTTTGAATTGCATCGTCGAATTCAACGAATTGCACAAAGCTGGATTTATTTGTAAAGTGATCGCCGGAGTGAAAACATCGGAAGTCACCACCTACAAAGGACACCTGAGTAAGTATTTTGGTGATGGCAGCGAACAAGACGAAAAATACTGGAATGCAGTGGTGCGCCAGATGTATGTGCGCGGATTGCTTACCAAAGAAATTGAGACCTATGGTACACTTAAGATTACCGATGTAGGTCGTGAGTTTATGAAAAATCCTACCACGTTTAAAATCGTGAAGGAAGAAGAAATAGGTGAAGTGGATGATGATGAATTGATCATTCCAAAACAAGGTGGTGGCGCAGTAGACGAAGTGTTGTTTGGATTGTTGAAAGAACTTCGCGCGAAGATGAGTAAGGAGAAAAAAATTCCACCTTACGTTATTTTCCAGGATCCTGCGATGGAAGAAATGTGCACACAGTATCCGATTACACTGGATGAAATTGCACAGATCGGCGGAGTAGGTAAAGGCAAGTCTACCAAGTTTGGTCAGCCGTTTGTAGACCTCATTCAGAAGTATTGCAAAGACAACGATGTAGAGCGCCCGATTGACTTCGTTGTAAAAAGCGCAGTCAATAAGAGTTCACAAAAAGTACAGATTATCCAGAATATCGATAAGCGTATTCCATTGCCGGACGTGGCAAAAGGATTGGGTAAATCACTCAACGAATTGCTCGACGAATTGGAGGCGATTGTAAATTCAGGTACCAAACTGAATATTCAGTACTTCATAGACGACGAATTGGACGAAGACCAGCAGGATGAAATCATGGAATACTTCATGAGCGCAGATTCTGATTCAATCCGCGAAGCCGAAACTAATTTTGATGGGGATTACGAAGAACAACAACTTCGACTGATGCACATCAAGTTCATGAGCGAAGTAGGAAACTAATCTGAACACATATCTAAGAATTTAAAAACCGTCTGCTTGGGCGGTTTTTTTGTTGGCAATTCGTTTTTTCTGCAGTGATTGAATCAATCTATTCTTTTAGCATTGCCATGCAGTATTCAATCCGGGTTTTGAATTCGTCAAATTTGTCCAGATTTCTTAGCTGTTCAATAATTTGTTCTGTTGCATGCGGACTATGCGACTCGATGGAGTCAACCAATGAAACGATTACTTCAACTGCAAACCTGAGATCAGTTTCTTTCGCTGAGTATCCCTGAAATTGTGTGTATTTGATAGAGGTTGATGTTAGAAAATCTTTTAAAGCGAGATCATATTTTCCCTTTAATTGATAGATGACGCCTCTTCCATAGTAAGCTTCATGAGAATTTGAATCAACCCGTAAATGTGCATCGTATTGATCGAGTGCATCATTAAATCGTCTTTCGAACGTAAGGTTTTCAGCTGTTTCTAAATGAATTTGGTTTATATCATTTATATAAGATGGAGCATAATTTCTTCGAGGCATTTCCACAACCCGGACGGAATCAGTAATTACTTTCAAACCAAACAAGCCACGATCTATCCTCACATCTATGCTGTCGATATCGATATAATAGTCGGATCTAACCGCATGTTCAAAGGAATAGCCCGGGAACCCATAATATAAAAAGCCACTTGATCCATTCCATTGTCTGTATTTAACGGGAAATCTTTCGTAATTCCCGATATCATAGAGAGATTCGTTTAATTTGAAAAACGCAAATACCGCCAAAGGAGCTAGAACGAATGTTATCCCAGGTATGAATTTGCGTAGTTTTTCCTTTGCCATGAAAAGAATGAATCCCAGAACCAGAACAACTGTAATAATAAGTGTATCCAATCCCATTGGATTTTCGTTTCTCAAAAAAAGTGCAGGAGACGTATAAAAGTAGATCCTAATAGCCAGAATCAAAAGCAGTCCATTGAAAAGCAGAATGCCTGGTATGGAATAAAGTAATTTCATAATTTCCACATACTATGGATAGAATTATTATGTAAAGTTATTTCGAAAAGACAAAAATTGGATTTGAATAGTTGACGGCTGCGGACAACACTCCAAAAAAATTGTGCTTTTACTGAATGATTTATGCATGGTTGTTGTACCTTGTTATATATTTAGTTTGGATGGTGCGCCGCAAGCCATTTCAAAGAACCAGGGTCTATCGGTTTGATCAATGTGGATTTGAGGTGAAGATAAAAAATGGGCGTCGATTTTTGTAACCGCAAAGACCGCCAAGAAAAAACGCGCAGAGTTCGC
>JBJXFC010000107.1:0-7496 GCA_046153915.1 Flavobacteriales bacterium | reverse complement strand
ACCTCAATGGCGGTTGCGAAGGAACTGCAGTTGTTGGCGATGCAGACTGCAACTACTGCGAATACTATGTATACAATGGCGATGGTTTTACACAGCCCTACAGCACAGGGAATGAGTACGTGCAATACGATGGATTTACTCTTGTATTAACCGCTGTGGCAGTGCTGGAATGCGGTCAGACCTATCACATAAAACTGGCATTGGCCGATGTGAGTGATACAGCTTTTGACAGTGCAGTTTTTATTGAAACCGATAGTTTCAGTTCTTCTGGTTCGGTTACTTCTGGTGTCGAAAATCCACCTACTATTGATTGGCCTACCAATCAAATCATGGAAGATTGTGTAGACGGTCAGTTCGTTATCAGCACCGGTGGTTTTGACGAAACGGTAGATACACTTTTCATAAACTGGGGCGGAACCGCGACGAACGGATTGGATTACGAAATGCTGGCGGACTTTATCGTGCTGGAAGAAGGGCAATCGCTCGATACGCTGGAAATTATTACGATTGCTGATGGATTTGGTGAAGGCTCAGAGACAATTGAAATTTCCTTCCCATTTGTAAATGAATGTGGTGATTTGGATACAGCATTTGCATCCCTAAATCTTCTGGAACAAACACCACTCGTAATAAACCCGATCAATGATATTGTGCTTTGCGGATCACAGCAGGCAACAGCGGCAGTAAGTGGTGGGTTGACGCCGTACATAATTGAATGGGAAAGCGGAGAAACGACGAATTCGATTCCGATAACAGAATTGGGTAATTATTCAGTATCTGTTACAGATTATTGTGGTCAAAGTGCTGAGGAATCCTTTGCTGTAGTGCCACCTTCTGGAGTTGCGCTTGAAATGGAAGATGAAGTATTTGTTTGTTTGGGTGACGATGTGGATGTAACTGTGGAAATGACAAGCGGAGCCAATCCGCCGAGCGCAGACTGGACTGGCAGCAATTCCTCTACCCTCAATGCAACTTTTGATTCCAATGATGCCGGATACCAATATGTAACTGTAACAGATGCATGTGATCAAACTGCAATGGATTCCATTCTGATTACTATTCCTTCTTTATTGGTCGGAATTGATGATTTGGATCTATGCGTAGGTGTAGGCACAGGTCAACTTGCACAAGGAGGAACACCTGATTATCTTTATGATTATGATGTTGAAGCATTTGATCCGGATCAGGCTCTTGTGCTTGTTCCAAATCAGGCAGGAGTTTATACCATCGTCGTAACAGATCAATGCGGCCAGGAAGCAACAATACCGGTTTTGGTTTCGGTTTGTGATACAACCATTCCCAACGTTTTTACACCCAACGGAGATAGTGAAAATGATGTTTTCGAAATACGGGGCGTTTTGGATTTCCCGAGAAGTACGCTACTTATCTACAACCGCTGGGGAAATCTGATAGAAGAATATTCAAGCTATGGCAACAACTGGAATGGTGCCGATTGCCCTGAAGGCGTCTATTATTATATCTTCCAACGATCCGATGGAAAAAATTTCGAGGGATATGTTCACCTCTTAAGAGAATAAAAAATACAAGCTAAAAAATCCCGCTCTGATTGAGCGGGATTTTTTTTTAGATCAATGAATGGCCAGTCATTATATCTGGCTTTTCTATTTCCATCATGTGCAGAATCGTTGGTGCAACATCTGCCAGAATTCCATTTTTTACTTTTGTTGTGTCTTTATCAATAATCCAGATCGGCACTGGATTGGTAGTATGTGCCGTGTTTGGAGTACCATCATCGTTTATGGCAAAATCTGCATTGCCATGATCAGCAATTACGATAAAAGAATATCCGGCTCTTTCTCCTGTTTCAACCACTTTTTTCAAACAAGCATCAATGGTTTCGACGGCTTTTACAATTGCACTAAAAACACCTGTATGACCCACCATATCCGGATTTGCAAAGTTGAGACAAATAAAATCGGGAGGTGCCATTTCCATTTCCTTGCAAATAGTGGATGTAACTTCGAGGGCGCTCATCTCGGGCTGCAAATCGTAGGTTGCCACTTTGGGTGATGCTACCATCATTCTTCTTTCACCCGGAAACTCTTTCTCTCTTCCACCACTGAAGAAAAATGTGACATGAGGGTATTTTTCAGTTTCAGCTATACGAATCTGCGTTTTATTATGAATTGAAAGCACCTCACCCAGAGTCATGGCGAGGTTGTCTTTGTCATAAACCACCTTTACATTTTTGTATGTATCGTCATAGTTGGCCATGGTCACATAATACAAAGGCAATGTGGACATACCTGCATCTGACATATCAGTTTGGGTAAGCACCTGGGTAATTTCGCGGCAACGATCTGTTCTGAAATTAAAACAGATCACAACGTCATTGGGTTGAATTGTGGCAACCGGATTACCTATAGCATCACATATCACTGAAGGCTCAATAAATTCATCCGACTTATTTTGTGCATATGCTTTCTCAATAGCTTCATGTGCCGATTTCACTTTTGTTCCCTTTCCGTGAACCAATAAATCATAGGCGAGTTTCACACGTTCCCAGCGCTTATCCCGGTCCATCGCATAATAGCGGCCAATAACGCTGGCCAATTTTGTTGTCGTATTTGAAATGTGTTTTTCAACCTGCTCAATAAAAGCGAGCCCACTCTTCGGATCGGTATCGCGGCCGTCTGTAAAAACGTGAACAAAAGCCGGTACTTGTTCGATTTTGGCAAGATCACAAAGTGCTTTAAGATGTTCTATGTGAGAATGAACACCGCCATCACTCACCAGCCCCAAGAAGTGAAGTTTTACATTGTTCTCTCTGGCATGACGCATCGATTCCAGTAAAACTTTGTTTTTCTGAAAATCACCATTGCGGATATCTACATTGATTCTAACCAAATCCTGATATACAATGCGACCAGCGCCAATGTTTGTATGACCCACTTCACTATTGCCCATTTGACCTTCGGGTAAACCTACATTTTCGCCATCTGTGCGAAGTTCGGCATGAGGTTCACGCGTGTATAGCTCATCAGTAAAGGGTGTATTGGCAATATAAATTGCATTGCTCGCGTCTTTTCTACCATGACCCCATCCATCCAAAATGATGAGGCAAACTTTTTTTGTATTCATTTTATTATCTACTAAACGACACGGCAAAAATGCTTCCTGCAGGGGCGTTATCTTTTATTTCAATTTTGGCGTGATGCATTTTGGCAACATTGTAAGCTATGTAAAGCCCCAGTCCTGTGCCTTTGTATTTTCTGGTCTGCTCGTCGCCGCTTCTGTAAAATTTGCCGAAAACGAGTTTTTTTTCTTCATCAGGTATGCCGGGTCCTTCATCAGCTATCTGCGCCAGAATCTGCCTTTCGGTTGGCTCCAGCCGAATTACTACTTTCCCTTTATTGCCCGAGTATTTCAATGCATTCTCGATGAGATTGTAAAAAAGCGCTCGCAATAATTCTCTGTCGCCTTTGTACATGATCTGATGTGTAATCTGTGATTCAATGCGCCCGTTGGCAATCCGGTTAAATCGGTTAGCGAGGTTTTCGAGCAATTCGCTCAGATTAAAACTTTCAATTATTCTGCCGTCTTCGAGTTGATCGAAACGAGTTGCCAACAGAATATTTTCACTCATGTTTTGAAGTCGTTCCGTTTCTTTCAAAGCATCCTGAACGATCTGCTGCGACTGCTGTTCATCGAGTTTGCGTGTCTTCAATGTCTCCAGAAAAAGACGAATGGCTGCAACGGGAGTTTTCAATTCATGCGTTACGGAAAGCAAAAATGTTTTTTCTCTTTGAGCCAGTCTCAGTTCACGAATAATGGTCTTTTTTACATACCAGAAGCCTAGCAGAAGCAGGATTAGAAAGACACCACCTTCTCCGGCAATCATCCAGATTTTTTTCTTGAAAAGCTCTTGCTGTTCGATTTCATTTGGGTGTACAGACAGAATATGATGGTAGTGAGCCATAGCGAGGCTATAACCCCACCAGCATACCTGGAAGAAGATGTATGCGGCTAACACATACAGGATAAATAAGGTGCGACGTTCCTTGCGTTCGGATTGCATGATTTAAAAAAAAAAGCCTTTCCGCAAAGGTGGAAAGGCTTTTGGTTTCAAAGTGAACAAAGTTCATTTATTTCTTTTCAACCGGTTTAGGTGCCGGTTTTTTCTCGGTTGGCTTGGTATCCGATGGTTTTGAATCACCTTTAGTATCTACTGCAGGGCGCTCCGGACGTGCTGGTTTCGAAGTGCCATCTCCGGCAGGTTTTTTATTGATGCGTTTTTCAAAAACAAGGTGAGTTTCTGCTTTGCCATCTTTGTCATAAACAATGTACGAGTTTTGGTATTTGAAGCCAATACTTGCCAAAAAGTTCAATGCATCAGGCATATTGGAAAACGATGTCGTTCTCAATTCACCCAATTGTTTTACAAGTTCTTTGTCAGATAGCGTTGCAATAGACTCACGACCAACATCTGCTTTGATTACAGATCCAACAGGTCCTTGTGTTACAACCAATTCTATAAAAATATTTTCTGGGTTCGTAAGTACAGGTTTTTCAGTTGTTTTTGCGTCACTTTTCTGAACAGTTTCCTTTTTGTCCTGAGCAAATGCAAAAAGTGGAAGGGCCGCAATGGCCAGAACGAGAATTTTCTTCATTTTCATTAATTGGTTTTATTATTTTAAAGTTTGCCAAAAGTAAAGAACCGTGCCAGAATTCGCGAAATGAAAAGTTAATTTGTATCAGGGTAGTCGAAGAATAAACTTTTGCTTTTCAATTCCACTACGAAAAAAAATCATTCCGAAGTGAAAGAAGTCGATACTTACGCTGATAAGGTTAGAATTTTGGATTTCGTTCCAGGCTTTTTCCATTTCGGGCGACCAATGAATATCATCCAGGATAAAAACCGCGTTTTCACTGGCCAAAGGGCTTAACCAATAGAAGTATCGCATTGTAGGCTCATAGCGGTGATTACCGTCGATGAAGGCAAAATCAAGTTTCTGATTTTTGCTGCAATACATTGGAAGTAAATCGTCAAAATTTCCCGTCACTATTTCAACATTGGTTACATCCAATTGGCGGAGTAGATTTCTCGCAAAATCGGCCACTTTGGGCGCACCTTCCATGGAAGTCCACTGGCACTCTGTACAGCCTTTTGCCATGTACGCTGTTGTGAGTCCGAGCGAAGTTCCCAACTCGATGGCAGAGGTTGGCTGCAAATCGCGGATGATATAGAATAAGGCTTCTGCACAATGGCTTCTTTGCAGACTGAGTCTTGCTATATCAGCGACTTTCCTGGAATTATCTGAGAAATTTTTTCTTGATCCCGCTCCGTAATCAAGGATCTCAAGTTTTGTATAGTCTTTCAATAAGGCTTCACGTCTGGTATTCAATTCCTCAAATGCATAATACTTTTTTTGAGGTACCAGCACTTGTGTGAGTAGACGAAATACGAGCGGAGAATGCACCTGATGTGGGCCACCTGCGGACAGCCTATGCCGGAGCCACGACCTTAATTCAAAAAGTGCGTCACCCATGATCATAAAAATCAAATTTCGGTGCCTAGTTCTTCCCTGAAGATTTTCAGGACTTTGCTCATTCTTTTTTCGATGGCTTTAACAGACAATCCCAAACGCTCTGCAATTTCGTTGTAGGTCAGATCTTCGAGCCTGTTCATGAGAAAAACTTCGCGTCCGCCATCAGGTAAACCTGCAATAACAGCGGCGAGTTTCTCTTCATATTGATTCATCTCGGCGAGTTTTTCGGGAGTGTCATAATCCCTGTCACTAGCCGGTTTTTTCATAAACTTATACATCAACTGTTTGCGTTTAAGCTGATTGATTGTATTGTTTTGAGCGATGGTATAGAGATATGCTTTGACCGTTCTTTTATCGATTCGAGACCTTGTTTCCCAGAGTTTTAGAAAGGTATCCTGAGCCAAATCCTCGGCCATATCCATATCTGAGCACTTGAAATAGATAAAATTCCGAATGGGTTTGAAGAATTCCTTGAATATGGCCTGGTATTCAGCCAAAGAAAGTTCTTCAAAATGTTGTTCAGGTCTAAATAAAGCCAAAAGCACAGATAAAATAGGGATAAAAGGTTATGGTTGGATCAATTTACAACTTCACCCAACTGGATGGCAATGATACCATGAAATGGGTCAGTTACCCGAACACACTTATAAAATCCATTGAGTCGTCTTTTTGGAAAGCCTTCGTTTCAAGCAGGATAGCTCAAAAAGAAATTCTCAAACCCCCTTAAGCGAGCGTATCGTTATGCAATGGTAATAATGAGTTAAAAATTCAGTTGGAACTTGAACACACATTTTTACTTTTGCTTGCGACGATAAATGACATCGCAGGGGGGAAAATGAAAGGAAAAACGCTTATAATAGGGGCATCTGGTCAAATTGGAATCGAGCTCACCTTAGCTTTACGACAACAATTTGGTAACGAGCAAATAGTTGCATCGGATGTAAATCCATTGACAGATGGCTTGCTGAAAGACGGTCCGTTCGAAATACTCGACGTACTGAATAAACCCGAGTTAGAGCGAATCATTGAAAAACACAGCGTTACGGAGGTTTACCTTTTGGCTGCGCTCTTATCAGCTACCTCGGAACAGCGACCTGATTTTGCCTGGAAACTCAACATGGAAGGATTATTCCATGTACTTGATCTGGCGAAGGAAAAAAAGATTGCTAAAGTATTCTGGCCCAGCAGTATTGCCGCTTTTGGCCCCAATACTCCCAAAGACGATACTCCACAGTACACCATTATGGAGCCAAGTTCCGTTTATGGAATTTCTAAACTTTCCGGAGAACGATGGGCCGAATATTATCACTCCAAATACGGTGTTGATGTGCGAAGTTTGCGATATCCCGGTCTTATTGGATTTCGCTCCGAACCAGGAGGTGGAACAACCGATTATGCCGTAGATATCTTTTATCACGCCATAGAAAGTGGTCAGTATACCTCATTTTTATCGGCCAAAACCATGCTGCCAATGATGATGATGGACGACGCCATCCGTGCAACGATTAACATCATGCAAGCTCCGGCAGAGCAAATCAAAATCAGAAGTAGCTACAATCTGGCTGGATGCAGTTTTACACCTGATCAATTGGCCAGCGAAATTCGCCATCTGATTCCTGATTTTACAATCGATTACGCACCGGATTTTCGTCAGGCATTGGCAGATTCGTGGCCCAATAGCATCAACGACAGTCATGCCCGGGCAGATTGGGGCTGGGCTCCTCAATTCGATCTGAACCGGCTCGTTTCCACCATGATCACGGAGATCCGGGCTAGAAAAAAAGTTGAATCGGATGTAACACCCTAGGTTCTGCTCACGTATAGGCGATACTTTTTTGTTGAAAGACAAAACCTAACGCTTATACTCATGATTTTCAGTTCCACTTCCTATTTGCGATTTTCCCTGGCCGTCTTGCTTGGATTCCTGTGCACTGTCGGCTACGGCCTGGATGGTGAAGTTAATAAGGTTGATGCGCAAGGACAACG
>JBJXFC010000307.1:0-31252 GCA_046153915.1 Flavobacteriales bacterium | reverse complement strand
ATGACTTTACACAGTACTCCAAACTACCCATTATTGGCTGTATTTTTTATTGCCAATGGCAAGTCGGTGCAGGGTGTTTTATCAATCCAAAATAAGTTGAAGATGGTATTTTTCAAAATGCAACAGGGCTCACTACCGTGTAGCAAAAAATCAATTGCTCTGGTACCATAAAAAATTGCACAAATCCATCTTTCACATCTTTTCCGTATTCTTACCACTCACAAAAAACGCAACCAGTTAAAATGAATTTACTTCCGCAATTCCAAAGAATTCGATTTTATAATTTGAGGCCTGTTGTGTTCTTTCTGCTGCTATCATGTGCCCTTACCAGCATACAAACGCTACGCGCACAGACTTACAAACCCCTTACCTCTTCTGGAGAAATTCCTTTGGAGTTTAGAACTGTGACGGCCGCAAAGGTTCAACAAGCCCAACGAGAAGAAAAAAAGAATAAAAGAACTTACGCTGAGAAGAAACGCATAAATGAGTTTCTTCTTAAGAACAACTATGTGATTGATGCGTTGCTCACGAGTGGAAAGGTGCTTTATGGAGATACTGTAACAAAGTATATTGAAGCTGTGGCAGACAAACTACTTGCGGACGACCCGGAACTTCGATCTGAGTTACGCTTCTATACTGTAAAAAGTGCCGAAGTGAATGCTTTTACAACCAATCAGGGAATTGTATTTGTAACCATCGGACTTATTAGTCAAATTGAAAATGAAGCCCAATTAGCTTTTGTTTTGGCGCATGAGATAGCCCACTTCGAAAAGCAACACTCACTGGCAAAAGTGCTGGAAAACGAACGCGTTTATGACCAGACCAGAAACGACCGATACGGCGGGTACGAAACCAGAATGCGGTTGTTGAGTTCATTCTCTAAAGACATGGAGTTTCAAGCAGATAGTCTGGGTTACTACCGATTTGTCAAAGCCGGTTACAAGAAAGAAGCGGCAAGTACAATGATGGATGTTTTGCAATGGTCTTTCCTGCCGCTGGATGATGTCGAGTTCAATACGGCTTTTCTTGAAATGGATTCTTTGATTTTCCCGAATAGTTTTAGTCTCGACTCTCTTGCTTCCATTCCATTGTTTGATGATGATGAAGACGATTCGAATAGCAGCCATCCCAATATTCGCAAAAGAAGAAATATACTGGATCAACTTATTAAAAATACTCCTCAGGGATCTGATAAAAATTATTTATTGGGGAAAAATTATTTTGAGCGCGTGCAGGAACTTTCCCGCATGGAATTGATCCATCTTTCATTGTTGGACAGGCAGTATATAAGTGCCTTTTACAATTCCTATGCGCTGCTAACAAAAAAACCCGGTGATCAATACCTTGAAGAATCCATTGGCAAGGCACTTTACGGGATTTCCAAATACAAGAATAGCAACGATTTATTAAAAGTTTGTCAAGAATCGGATGAGACCTACAGCCATTTTCAGAACTGTACTTATCTCTTTGAAAAACTGGAAGAAGAACAAGTTAATTTAATCGCCATTCGTTATCTGGCCTACCTCTACGACAAATATCACAGTACCTTTATTGATAAGTTGCTAAACGATCTCATTGCAGAAGGCGTGAAGGAGAACAAGCTGACATCTACAAGCTTTGAAGCAGGTGTTCTGGAATGGAAAAACCGCTCTTTATCGCCGGCAGTAGAAGAAAAGAAAAATGATGTTGAAGAAGACTCAATTGATCCAAAAAAAACAGAAGATCCTGATAATTCCGAAGAAAAATCTTCAAAATTCGCTAAACTCAGGGAGACCAAAAGTGCGGTAACCAATAAAATCAGCGCGGCATCCGATGACTCGCAAATTAAGGAATTGTATTCAGAGAAGTTTCATTACCGCGCATTTGAAGTGATGGATTTGGTGCCTTTGAAAGAGCGCATCGCTGCGATGGAAAAAATGGTCAAAGAAAAGGAGGCCAGTGAAGAAAAATGGCAAGAAGATCTTCGCAAAAACGAACGGTATTATAAACGCAACGGCTATGCCCTCGACATTGACTCCATTGTAATAGTAGACCCCTTCTTTTTTGAAATAGATGAAAGAAGAGGAATTGCACTAACAAACTCCGAAAAAGAGCTTATTGAATACAAGGATCAAATTGCGCTTTGTGCCGAAACTTCTGGCATTGATTCAGAAATCCTATTTCCCAAACAAATGTCGGATTCAGAGGTATATCAGTACAATTCTATGGCGATAATGAATGACTGGATGTCTGAAAGAATAGACCATGACAATGACGATGTTGAAATGATTCCATTGCAATCTGAATATACCGCAGTGCTGGCCAAAGAATATGGAACGCCCTACTTCTGCTATACGGGAGTTTATACAGCAACCTATAAAAAGGATAACTCCTACCTCCTTCAATTGGGATGCCTTGCCTTTGTAATCTTTCCGTATGTCATATACAGGGTCGTTTCTCCAGCTCATCAAACCAATTTTTATTTCCTGCTCTACGATGTAGAAAAGGGTGAAGCTGTTTGGGTAATGGAACGTGAAATAAGAAGTGATGCCAGTGATGGAAATATCAACTCCCTTCTTTATGACACATTTTATCAAGTTAAAAACGATCGATAATCAACGCATATGAAATACCTGATTACTGCCTCATTCCTTTTTCTATCGACATTGATTTTTGCGCAACCAGGCTATTTGGGCAAAAAATTGAGTATCGGATATAATTTTGAAGCGACTCCATTTCTGACCACGTTTACACATGTTTTTGAAGGAACATCTACATCAAGCGATTCGAACCCAATAGTTAAAATGGTCCTTGGCCATCATATTCAGGCAAGCTATTGTCTTAACCGAAAGTCCGAAATTCTGGCCAACTTTGGTGTCCGTAAACTGGATTATTTTTTTGCTGTTGGCGATTATACTGACACGCAGTACGTATATGATGCACTTGAACTTTCAGCAGATATTGGAATCCGTCATTATTTCAAACATTTCGTTGCTCCAGTGGGTACATATCACCAAGTAACATTTGGTGGTGTTCAGGGCAATTTACTCGATACCGAAGAAAAAGGCGAGCCCGTCACGATCTACCGACTTTCCTACGGAATAGGACTTAAAAAAATAATTGACGGCCGTGTTTTCTTTCAAACCGAATTCGACATCAATTTTAAAGTGGGTAGCACATCAGAATATACTGAAAACCTTTTAGATGCGGATGGGGTTGATCCAAGTGATGGAACAGGAGCCAAAAGACACGAAATTTTTGTTGCTCAAAATCTTTCATCCTACAAACGTTATAACCTAAAATTTGGAATAGGAATAATACTTTAACAGGGTTATGGCTAATTAGAAACTGAAGTACAATGCAATGTTCGCCTCATCCATTTCTATTTGAAATGCAAAGGAAATTTCTTTAAAGTTTCCTGCAGAGAAAGTTCGCAATTGTCCGAAACTTTTTTCTTTGCTTTTTTGTTTGAATTCTCAATCAATTTATTGGTTAACTTCAAATTCCCAAAATAGAATTTTTGGAAGAGTGTCAGCCCCCAGGAAACAGCATTGAAATAGACATTCCATCGAGCCATGGCAACAACGGCGGCGACAATACCACCATGGATTCCAAGCGATACAAGACCTTTTCCAACATTCCCATGAGCTATCATTCCACTTCCTGGCACTATAGCCGAACTCAGCACATATGGCCCGGGTTTCTTCCCAACGTAATCCTGAACTTCTGAAATACACTTGAGACAGGAGAACGACGTATCCCGTTCTACCAGCTCCTTCAAATACACATTGGCCTTTGTAGTATCAAGTTGGACGGTAATTAAATAAGATAAAAACACTTCGTCCAAATTATGAACCCCACGTGAAGAGTAAAAATCATTCAGGTAACTGGATGCCTTATCATACTTCCTAAGCACATAGCTGTATAAGGCCATATTCCAAAAATGAATTCTCGCTTCGTTTGAATCAAGTTGATCACAATTCACTCTTTCCGCTACCCTCAAACCCTCCTCGCTAAAATCATTGCGATCCATATACAATTGAAACTTCTCAAGCAGAATGTGTTGTTTCGCTATTTGATCCGTTGCCTTGTAGAATTGCTCCTCCAGTATCAACAAAGAATCTGCAAAATTCTTTTGGCCATAAGAATTAGTACAAACGACACTTATAATAAGAATGATAATACCTCGAAGCATATTTGTAAAATTGATTTTTTCTTTCCAACCTGACCCTCTTTACTTCCATAGCTCCACCAAAAATGTTCGCTCCATAAAACAGACCTAAAATGGAAATATTTATGATGGATAATGGATGTTGAACTCCCAATTTCCGATAACTCTCCCAGGCTTGAACGCCAAACATAAGTGTGCCCACCAAGCCTAAAATGCCTGCTTTTGATCTACCGGCATAAACTTTCCCCATGCCGGGAACAACAGCACTTAGAATGGCCGCTTTCCATGGCCTGCGGTCAACTATTTTCTGATAACGTAGCAATGACGATTTCATGCGATCATCCATCGGCAAATAAGAATATGAAGTATCAAAAGGATCCAAACCCAAACTATAAATTCCGAAGCAAGCTTTAGCGGCACCGCATTGCCTTATATCTAATGCCTGCCCAAACCACATATCCCGCGCGTCATTGCGCGCATCTAAAAAATGGATACAAGCAAGACTGATAAACCCGGTATCCTGCGTGAAGAGTGTTTTGGCCTTGAACCATTCATCCAGAAAAAGTGAATCCTGCTGGTATTGAAAATGAAATTTACCCAGGTAATAATGCGTTGAATCCCGCGCATGAATTGGATCTTTCGATTCAATATACGCCTTGTGCTCAACCTTTAATCCTAAATTGGATACGTGGCGGATAAAGCCGGGATCAAACTGGGCTGAAAGGTTAACGCTCACCGCAATGAATAGAAATAAAAAAATCTTATTCTTCAATGCTGTTATCGATTAAGTCTTTGGATGTAATTTTATACTCCGGATATTGTGTTTTAACCCCCTCAAAACAGGAACTCAACTGATCCAATCCCATCATCAATCCTACAAAAAAACCGTGGCGTTCGATGCACCCTTTCGTGTATGAAGAACAACTCAGTTGATAGTTGCAATCTGCCTGAATTTGTTCTGAAAATATATTCTGATATACATATACTAACCCAGATGAAATATAGAGCAACGGATTGTATCGCTTTGCACCTTTCACCTTTCTAATTTTGAGAAAAGTCCGTTTATCCTTTTCGGGTGATTGTTCAGAATCGAGCGCAGCCGCTGAGATTGCATGCACCAGCGATGAATCTGTTTGCTGAGCGATTAAATTGCTATCATACAACTTGATAGATAACACGAGTATGATAGATATGCGCAATGCCATTGGCGGTCTTTTCCTTTCCGCAATAATAGTTCATAAAAGATGAACCAAAGTCTACGGATTGCTGGCAAATTGATTACATCAGGTAACGCTGATTTTCGGCAATGGGTACATCGTTGATACTTGCAAAACGTCTGGACATTAGTCCATTCTCATCAAACTCCCAGTTCTCATTGCCATAAGCACGAAACCACTGACCTTCTGCATTGTGAAATTCGTACTCGAAACGCACCGCAATTCTATTGCCCGTATGTGCCCAATATTCCTTTTTCAATTTATAGTCGAGTTCATTGGCCCATTTCTTATTCAGAAATGCAATTATTTCCTGTCGGCCACGAATAAACTCATCCCGGTTGCGCCATTCGCTCGTTTCTGTGTATGCCCTCGCAACACGTTCGGGATCCTTGGTATTCCAGGCATCCTGAGCCATTTGGATTTTTTGTCGGGCAGATTCTTCTGTAAACGGCGGCAGTGGTGGGCGTTGTTCCATGAGTTGCTATTTTGAATGGTTGAAGGTAGAACATTTTCCGAAAATACTTCTATTCAAACCATCAGATTGCCAAATTCAAATACCGAAAGACTACCATTTGATAAATGAAACTCTCTTTTGTTCATGCCTATTCCAAAATTGAATTGTATAAACTCCGTTGCTGATGTGTTGTATAGCGAGTGAAATTCCGTTTGTTAACGATGTTATTGGAACTTCAACAATCTGACCATATTGATTGTAAAGTGTAACCTGCCCAATCGGTCCAAAATCCTGAGGCACCAAAACCTGAATATTCTGAAAAGCCGGATTTGGATAAACGAGAATATCATCATCGAACCAGACGTCATCAGTAGAATTGATTTCGGAAAAACAACCTGCAAACACATTGTCTAAAACGGCCTGGTATTTTGGTGCAGGAATATCGCTCGTATCCTGATACAAGCCTTCGAGTAGACCCCACGAGCCGTAGCGTGCAGAGCGAGGTCCAATAAAAGAGAAGTGCATAAACTGAGTTGGCTCATCTTCTGTAAGGGTCCTGATTAGATTAAACCATTCGCTGTAGAGATAATAAATCGCAGTGTCTCGTTGAACATCTAAAAGTGCCTGTGCGTAAAGTGGTTCTTCACCAAAAGGATTTGGTGTAAGATGTTGACCTCCCTCATAAAATACCATCGGAATGTTGAGAGAATCGGCAATTGTTTCTTTCTGAATTTGCAACCAGCTAAAATGTTCTTCTCGGCTTTCCCTTGCGTAGTAGGCCACATCTGCGGCGGTCGCATTTGCACCGAGCTGGTCCAGCGCCAATTCCGCATCTTCGCTAAATCCGAAGTAAGCAGCAGGACTAAAGGCATCAAAACTTCCAGGCGTCATATTAAAAACGATGCGGTTGCTCACATCCTGCCAGCCTCCCTGAACACCTACAGTTCGGGTAATTCTTTCCAAATCATCTGCGAACACAGAGCTCCAGATATCCAAACAATTTTGGATATACGGTACAATACCTTCTGGCCATGTTTGGCCTTGATTGACGCAACCAAATGTGTATAAGAACTGAGACTGTCCAAACATCCAATTCCAGTTTTCGTTGCTATATTCAACATAGACATGGCGTTCTGGTTCCAGATTATCCCGAAAAAAAGTGGCCAGGTTTTCTATATAACCATCACTTGCGATATAGGGCACACACACCCATGCATCCTTATCCAGAAGATTACACAAATCGACCATACTTTCATACGGCACACCTTTATTGGTTGTCCAGGTGTAATAATTCTCCTGAGCTCTTTCTTGCCATTCTGTTGGAATTGTATCTGAATCTTCATCATAACACTCCCATGCATACTCGTGTCCCCAGCTATTTGTTCTGCCCCAATCCATAAAACGAATGGTGCTAAACGGCTCTAATAAATCCAGCCAGGGCTGATTGAATGGATTATTCTGGTATGTGTCCTCACTTCCCGGCATCAATACCCGGAAATTGCGCACATGATCAGTTGGATCCGATGATAAAATGGACAGCTTAATAATATTTGCCTGCCCAGGTGTTACATTGAAATGAATAATTCCTGGAGCTGTATCAACTACAGTTGCATCTCCCCAAAAATCAAATTCACCCGTTCCTTCGTATAAAAAAGTCCACTCCCCAGCCTGCCATTCGGTTGTGGAAGCCCAAACAGTATAGACCTGCTGTTCGGTTTCGAGCCCAAGACCTTCCTCAAAAAATGGAACAGCAAGAGGATATCCGTTTTCATCTTTAGGAACTGAACTGATCACCTGACTATCCCATGGATTCTGCCCACCATCGACCCAGGTCAAATTCTGCGTTCCCCACGTTCTTGCGCTTTTCATAAGATCTACAAAGGGCATTTCGGTGCACCAATCGCACAATCCTGAGATATTGATTCCAAACTCGAGTTTGCAGCTGTCTGGAAGTTGCGCATGCATACTTGCAGAGGCAAACAGGCAAAAAACATACAGGAAAATTTTTTTCATGGCAATTTGAATTGACGCAATATGCTGTAATAGTATAGCTCAATTCGCTTCACAAAGTTTCAATTTCCGGTACTTTTCTAACAAAAAAAAGAGCCAAACCAACGATTATTTCGTTGATTTGGCTCTACCCAAAAATTTTGCATGGACTACAATTCCTCCACCGACTTGCCCTCGGGATATTCCACCGAATATTCCAGGTTTATTTTCTGAGAATCGTTGGGCTTTACAGTAAATCTCCATAGTAGTTTCCCGAAAGCTTCGTTGTACTCCGCACCGCATTTATCCTCCAACTCAACTTTGATTTCCTTTCTTCTTGAAAGAGGTATCTGATCGAGTACTTCAATTTCAATCGGCACATTCTTATTGTTGCGAATGGTTGTCTGATAGGCATAGGTATCCTTTACCATGTCGCCAAATTTTTTCTTGGAAACTTTATCTTCAATTCGAATACGTTTTACAATAATTCGTTCGTCGCGACCCAGCGAAATTAGCAATGTATCCGAAACTATATGTGGATTGATCTGCACAGCACCCACGTAGGTATCACCATAAAAAACATTGGCTTCACCAATAAGCAGATTGTATTGCGCATAGTCTGTAATTCGCGCCAACAAAAACGCGGCAGGATCCAATTTGGGTACGGCATGATATCGATATGTTGCCGGAACATCAAATGATTTCAATTTACAAATGTGTTCTTTGCCGTCTGATGGTATTGTCTGTTTAATGGCAACTTCAAATTCCAACTGAATTTCCTTTTCCATAGGATCAATTTCGGCAATTGCGGTCGGTAATGAAAGTATCGGAGTGGTATAGGCTTCATTAAAGGATCGATCCATTTGCATGAAGTTGTTGTTTTCAAAATTGCTTTCAGAAGAAACTGCGTATTGAACGTAATCAATGAAACGGGCAGACATTAGCGGGCGGTTGTTTTCAAGATTCGGATTGGTGCTTGATACAGTCATTTCAACGTCTTTCCAATCGTAACCGGTATTTTGATAAATCTTCGCTTTGTAGCTCAAATTCACTGGTTTGCTGGTATTCTCCACATGGATGTCATAAGCAGGAATCCATCCCGCATTCTGCACCAGGTATCCACAATGCAATTGCACACTTTCATCCTTTTCACAATAGAAACTCAATACAATTTCTTTCTCGGGTTGCGATTTTCGAGCGCCCATTTCATTCAATTGTGATTGCATCGCATTCCGTCTGTTCTGTATCGATTCTTCCCTCAAGGTGAGATCAAACAGGCCCCTTTTTATCTCCCGTGTGCGGGCTCGATAAAAATCGGCTTTTGCGGTCAAGTCAGTAGCTGCAGCAACATCTTTGTCGCTGGCAGGCTTCAGCAATTCGTTTATCAGATTCATTTCGCCGGAGTGGATGCCTTTCTCCTCAGCAATCCATCTCATTTCTAATTCAAGAATGCGCAATGAATCCCTGAGTTGATCCGCTTTTTTCTGATTCAACGGAGGATCGCTGCTGGCAAAATAATTTGTTCGCACCGTTGCACTCAGCAAGGTTGCTTCGCCTTTCACTGAAACCTGCAAACTCGGGTCAAGCATCTGAATGCTAATGCCGGGAATAATTACATCTATGTATCCCGACTGAACTGCGGCTGTTGATGTCCTGATTTCTCTTGCCATGGAGCGGTAAACTGTCACCTCTTGCAAACGAGAATTGGAATTGATTTGCTGACCATGCAATGCAAATGAGATTGTAATCAAAAGAAAAAAAAGAAACTTCTTCATCGTGGTAATTTTTAATATTGGCGATAAACCTATTCCAACCATTTCGATCCGAAAAGCACCACTTGATTATACAAACTCAGCACTGGGTAAAGACCACTTCCTGCATGGTAAGGCGATTTTTTCAGGTTGCCATCTCAGCTGCATCGGCAGCTCAGTTCAAACTTTTTTTCACATTGAAGAAGGACTCCGTAAAAGGTCAATTTGAATGGGTGAATGCGCAATCAGGGCAAATCAACCTTCCCGTTTAGCTCTGAAAAGCTACTCTGATGAATGGTATTCAGCCAGCTATTATTTGATGACACTTCCATTCTGACCTAAGTTTACACTCCGAATGAGAATCCAGCATATCATCCTTCTTTTTATTTCGATTTCACTAGTCAGTTGGAATTATACCAGCAAGCCTGATGTGTGGTCAACAAATTGCATCGCATCACCAGTCTATGTTAAAGACTCCATCAGCACGTATATTGATTCTGCCCGTACTCTTGGCTTTTCGAACGGTTTAGCTGCCATCGGACTTGCAAATCGCGCAATTGAGCTTAGCATCCTCACCAACAACACCTGGGGTGAAGCAAGTGGATACGCCGCTTTGGCGCAAATCCAGCAATCGATGAATCAGGTGTCTTTGGCCAGTGACAATTATGCCAAAAGTATTTCTGCCTTTACCAGAATGAGTAATAGAAACAGCTATGACAACGCCCAATTAAGCAACGCGTATTTCGAGTTTTGTACAATTCTAATCCATCAAAATCGATTGAATGAAGCGCAGGTAAAATTGAACGCCATTGCTGCAGACATTTGGAAGGGCTTTTCCGAATCTGACAAACGTCGGGTCAACAGAATAAAAGCTGGTATTTTCGTTAAACAGCGCTTATATACTGATGCTTCATCCATCCTGGACCCCATGTTGCTCGAATCAAAGGCGAGTGGTGATTCAAAAGGAATTTGTGAAACACAATTGGCCCTGGGTGACCTTTTACTTGCTCAAAATGATAAAACACGGGCTGAATATTATTACCTCGAAGCAAAAAAAACGGCTGAAAACAGTGGTAATCGAGAGGGCCTTATTCAGGCCAATGCGTCGTTGGCCACTTTTTATGGATTGAATAATGACCTGGATAGAGAATTATCTATGCGCAATGCCAACATTGCCTTCAATCAGGAAAGCAATAATTATCAGGCAATTTCGGAAGACAACTACCAGATAGGCAATGCATATTTCAATAACGACCGTCTGGTAGAAGCCGAAAATTATTATGGAAAGTTACTTGAACCGAATCTGCCAAACTCGACTGAAAATGCACATTCAGATGAATCATCGCAGCGAATTCAACTAACCCCATTGCAATACCGAAGCGCTCAGTTGGAGCAAGGTTCCAATGCATTTCGCCAATTGGCAGAGAGTTATTTCAAAAAAAATGACCTGCAAAAAGCGCTGGATAATTTTAAAAAGTATACACAAATTCAGGACTCGATAAGAGATGTACACAAAAAAGAATTGGACGAAGCCATTGCCATAAGCAACACACTTGGAAAAAATGAACAGCGTATTTCATTGTTGGAAAAGGAACGAATTCTGAGCAACAGATCACTCGAAATTCTGCAAATGGACAAAACGCTCCAACAAGGGCAACTTTTTAACCGCAATCTTATTATTGGTGTACTCGCATTCTTTCTTGTTTTTATAACCGGGGGTGGGGCATATCTCATTCGCAGCGCTCGTGCCCGAAGAAAAGCCGATAAATTACTCGCGTTGCAATCACTCAGTGGACAGATGAATCCACATTTCATCTTTAACGCACTTAATTCTGTAAATGAGTACATTTCATTGAACGACGAGCGTTCCGCTAACCGCTATTTATCCGAATTTTCGAAGCTAATGCGCCGTGTGATGGATGATTCGCGACATACTTTTATTCCATTTCAGGAAGAAATTGAAATGCTCCGAATTTATCTTCAATTGGAACATTCGCGATTTAAAAATATTTTTGAATACAATTTAGAGATTCCTGAAATCAGTGAACTTTCGGAATTTGAAATTCCTCCGATGATCGTGCAGCCATACCTGGAGAATGCGATCTGGCATGGATTGAGATACCGCAATGGTGGTGGATTGCTCAGCATTCGTTTTGAATCCAAAAGAGATTCCCTCTGCATTACAATTGAAGACAACGGCATCGGCATTCGGAAATCGAAAGAACTTAAAACGAAAAATCAAAAAAAGCAAAACTCCCTCGGCATGAAAAACATAGAGACCCGGGTAGAATTGATGAATGATATTTATCATCGAAATATTGACATTCAAATTATGGAATTAAATCCCGCTGATGAATTCCCGGGGACACGTGTTGTGATCATTATCCCGCAACAATTGAATCAACATTCAAATTAACTTTCAATGAAACTCAAAGCTATTTTGGTAGATGACGAAGCCACAAGCAGAAACGTGCTTCGTGAATACATTCAGCGATACTGTCCGCAGGTAATTGTTGTAGCTGAAGCAGATTCCGTACAAAACGCCATACCTGTGATTCAAAATCATAAACCCGACATCCTCTTTCTGGATGTCGAGATGCCAAAAGGAAATGGATTTGATTTGCTAGAACAGATTGGCGATGTTGAATTTGAAACAATATTTGTGACTGCTTATGACCACTATGCCATCCAGGCGCTCAACTACAGTGCCGCCTATTATTTGCTAAAACCGGTGAGCATTGATGAACTCATTGCGGCAGTAGACAAAATTGTGCTGCTCAAAGAAAAATCGAACTCGCCTTCTTTCAGAAAAGTGTTGCTCGAGAATATTCACCAACAGGATTTGCAGCAAAAAAAGATTGTTTTACCCTTGTTGGAAGGATTTGAAGTAGTGCGTTTAGAAGACATTGTTGCGTGCGAAGCTCACGACAATTTCACCGATTTTTATTTTACAAGTCGGTCTAAAATGATGATTTGCCGTTCGCTCAAATTCTATGAAGAATTACTACAGGAATCAGGATTTTTGCGCGTTCACAAATCGCACCTCATCAACCTGGAGCATGTGGTGAAATACAATCGCGGCAAAGGAGGTATTGCAACCATGTCCAATGGTCAAGAGATTGCTATTTCAGCGCAAAAAAAGGATCAGTTTCTGGAGCGCTTCGAACGAGGTCGTTGATTGCTTCGAAACATTAACCAGCCAGCGAAACACCAATTATTTTTCCGATCCCAAAAGTTATCGCCGCAGCAGCAAGTCCAAATATGACCTGCCTGAATCCTGAAAACCAAACGTTGCGACCTGTAAAAAGCGTAATAGCAGCTCCAATGCCAAATAGACCCAAGGCGCTGGCACCAACACTGAGTGCTATTGCCAGTGTGCCGGAAGTAAACATAAATGGCACAACAGGTATTACCGCGCCAATGCCAAATAGTATGAACGAATAAATAGCAGCTTCAACAGCAGATCCACGAAGTTCCTCAGCATTGATTCCCAATTCTTCCTTTACCAAAAAATCATGGGCACGCGTTGTATCAGCGATCATTTCTTCTGCCAGTTTATTGGCTTGATACTCATCGATGCCTTTAGCCATAAAAATCAATGCAATTTCCTTTTTTTCACCTGCAGGATTGTGCACCAGTTCATCCATTTCTACCTGCATTTGATTCTCGTACAACTCTTGTGAACTTTTTACAGAAATCCATTCACCCAGCGACATAGACAATGCGCCTGCGAGCAAGCCTGCAAGCCCTGCCAGTAAAACACCTTCCTGACCAGATGTCGCTCCAGCAATACCCATAATCAAACTGAAATTAGATACCAACCCATCGTTACCTCCCAAAACGGCAGCGCGAATTGCGTTTCCACCTACCGACCTGTGTTTTTTCTCAAACATGGAAAGTTGAGCGCCGGTAACATTGTCCTGCCGTTCTAAAATCGCACGAAGAATTTTGACGTGACTGGTTTCATTGCCGCTAAGAGCCATATTCTGACTCATTTTTGCCGAAACGACGGCGTTGCTTAACCCCTTTTCTGTATCCATCAACACCCCAAGAACATAGTCGTAACCAAATATTTTCCCTATTCGATTCAATGTTCTTGCTCTCCAGGACGGTTTAAAAATGGCATCTATATCAAGATTTTCCTTCTTCGCAAAGACTTCGGCATGTCCTCGCTCTATGTCACTCATTTGACGATACACATGTGCGATAGAAGCATCCGTTTCATGCTCTGCTAGCTTCTGATAGAGATAACTGGCATCAATTTCAGTCTGGATGCTGCTCATTTTGTTCATAGGGTAAAGTTAGGTGGTTAAACCATCTTATTTTATTTATATCAGATGATAAGATTCATCCTCAAGCAAGATATCTCGCAGCAACTTATTCAACACTCTTGGCCTTATTCTTGTTTCAGATTTTATCCCATGCCAACAGACCAGATCAAAATACAACATTTGTACAACAGGGCAGCCTTCGGTATTCATCCGTTGGACCTGCATAAAAAGTCAAATTCTGACCTTCAGGAAATTGTTACCAAACTTTTCTCGGATGCAGAAGTCATCAAAGATCTCGATTTGCTGGATGATCCACGAAGTAAAAACAAAGATTTCGGTGCATTTAAAATTCTCAAACAAATACTGAAGAGCAATCGCGATTTGCAAAGACTCAATGTGTTCTGGACGGATCGGCTAGCCGGTAACAAAGGAATTTTACGCGAACGAATGACCTATTTCTGGCACAATCATTTCGCAACCAATGTTCCTTTCGCAGTGCTGATGCAAGTGCAGAACAACACGATCCGGAAACATGCATTGGGCAGTTTTAAAGACATGCTAACAGCCATTGCTCGTGATCCTGCTATGATTCTTTATCTCAACAATCAACAAAATAAAAAAAAGGCGCCCAACGAAAATTTTGCCCGTGAGGTGATGGAATTGTTTACACTCGGCATTGGTAACTATACCGAAATAGATATCAAAGAAGCAGCCCGGGCATTTACCGGATGGCACATCAACCTCAAAGGATACTTTGAGTTCGATGCAAAAGCGCACGACGACGGAGAAAAAAACTTCATGGGTGAACCCGGAAATTTCGACGGAACAGACATCATTCGCATAATACTGGAACAGAAAGCCACGGCCATTTTTATTTGCCGCAAAATTTACAGGGAATTTGTAAATCCGGTTGCAGATGAAAAGAGAATACTTGAACTGGCTGATTATTTCCGTGAGAACAATTACAACATCGGCCTGGTCATGCTTAAATTGTTTTCGAGTGATTGGTTCTATGATTCCAAAAACATCGGAGTAAAAATCAAAAGTCCTGTTGAGCTTATTGTTGGAATGAAACGCCTGGTAAATCTGAAATGGGAAGATGAAATGAGCCAGGTCAAGATTCAAAAATCACTGGGTCAGATTTTGTTCTTTCCACCCAATGTTGCGGGCTGGCCAGGCGATCGGAATTGGATTGATAGTTCTTCCCTGCTGCTGCGTATGAATTTGCCGGCCTTGTTATTTACTCCAAATAATAAGCCATTCAAATTGGAAACCAAGCAAGATCCTGAAATGGAAATTGGTGGCAAAAACAAGAAACTCTTTGTTGTGAAATCGGATTGGTCGATGATAGAAAGTGCTTACACAGATAGCCAGGACGACATTGTAAAATTGGTTACAGATCTTATTGTTTCACCTGTGCGCGCAACAATTCACCGCGATGTTTCAGCACAAAAAGTGAAAAGCAAAAAAGGCAAATACAATCAAAATACCAGTCGATCCGGTATAGCAAATGCCGCTATTCAAACCATGACCTATCCCGAATTTCAATTGTGCTGATATGAAAAGAAGAGACTTCCTCAAATCAACAGGGCTTGCCTCCGCGTCGCTCTTTGTGCCGCAATTTTTGCAAGCGATGCCGGGTCTCCCATTCGATGGAAAACGAAACAAGCGCCTGGTTGTTATTCAGCTTTCTGGCGGCAATGACGGACTCAACACCGTGGTGCCTTATTCCAATGAACTTTATTATAAATCACGGCCTTCGATCGCTGTAAAAAAAGACCTGGTACTTCGGCTTGACAACGATTGTGGTCTTCATCCATCGCTTTCTGGTTTCAGATCACTTTATGACAACGGAAATCTCGCAATCATCAATTCTGTAGGATATCCCAATCCCAATCGATCACACTTTCGTTCTATGGACATCTGGCAAACAGCCAGTGCATCGGAAGAATATTTATCTCATGGCTGGATCGGGCGCTATCTTGATGCCATGTGCGCGGGTTGCGCAACTCCTGCAAGCGCCATCGAATTGGATGATAGCTTAAGTCTTGCGATGAAAGGCCACAATTTGAAAGGCCTTGCCATGAGCGATATTGACAAACTTCACAAACTGGCACATTCCAAATTTGTAGAACATCATGTTGTAAATGAATACGACCATGATCATCCCGCTGTAGACTATTTGTATAAAACGCTGATTGAAACCACGTCTAGTGTTGATTCCATTTACGAGCACAGCAAGTCATTTAGAAGCATGACGGCTTACCCCGCGCAACCGTTAGGCAAAAAAATGAAGTCTATTGCCGAACTTATTGTTGGCGGAAGTCCCACGAGTGTTTATTATATATCGTTGGGCGGTTTTGATACACATGTAAGTCAACCTGGTACACAACAACGTTTGTTTAATCAACTATCACAGTCCATTGATGCTTTTACGAAAGACCTGCGAGATAACAAGATGTTTGATGACACGTTGATCATGGTCTTCTCCGAATTTGGACGACGTGTGGCAGAAAATGCCGGCAAAGGAACAGATCATGGAACGGCCAATGTTGTTTTCCTGATTGGTGGAAGTTTAAAACAGGCAGGTCGTTACAATGCGATGCCAGATCTTACAAATCTCGACGTTGGTGACTTGAAATATTCCGTTGACTTCAGAGAAATATATGCTACCATTCTGGAGAAATGGCTGGACACCGAATACATATCAGTTTTAGGTCAAAATTTCAAATTATTGCCGATTTTGGGATAAAAAAAATCCGCGATTGCCCGCGGATTTTTCCAGATATTATGATCAAATCAATTCTTAATAAACGTGCGATTGACCGGCGCGCCATCCCAATCAAAAGCAATGGTGTAGCAGCCTGATGGCAGATTCGAAACATCGAGTTGATTGTTGCTTACAGTTTCACTCAGAATAAAATGTCCGGCGACATCGTAGATTCTCACAGTGTATTTGCCGCTTTCGGTTGTATTGATGTACAGCACATTTTCAACCGGATTCGGATATACATTGACCTGAGTTTTTACCGGCTCATCAATGCTCACAGGGTTTGAACCTTCAATTATTGTTAGCGTTGTATTGATAGCAGGATTAAGAATTTCATCCATGGCGCCTGATGGCCAGCAGACTTCGATTTTTGTGACTTCTGTTTCTAAACCAAGACCAAAATGGGTATTCAATGTGCTCATATACCGAAATCCCTCGCCAGCACGCACATCACGAATTTGATTTCCGGATGGTGTATACAAAGTTAATCTCGCACCAATTCCATTTTTATTGCTGGCGGTGCCAATTGTATTGATTGAAATATAATTGTTGTCGTTGCCATCATTCAAATAAACAAATGTTCCATTTACCACATCTATAAAACCATCGTTGTTGAGGTCTCCTTTTGGACCCGGATAAAATGGCGTTGGACTATTTGTAAATGTAAAATCTCCATTGTTGATCATGATAGAGCCATCGCCGCAAAAAATATCCACCCAGCCATCATTGTTAAAATCAGCGGGAGAATTGTCAATTCCTGTTCCGTTAAAAGAATCGAAGCCAGAACCTGCGGTTATTTCAGTAAATGTGCCATCACCATTGTTGCGATTCACTTTGTGCCATCCGTTCTCAAAAGAACTGGCAGGAACGACAACGTCCATGTCTCCATCGTTATCGAAATCTGCCCAAACAGATGACCACGATTGTTGTGCATCTGCTAGACCTATGTCTTCGCCTACTTCTGTGTAAATGCCATCACCATCGTTGCGATGCATCTGATCGATGTTGGCCGCACTATCTCCACCACGGCATTTGGCAATAAACATATCCATATCACAATCGTTGTCATAATCGATGAATACCGAACCGTAGTTACCGCCATCCGGAGTATCACCCATACCTCCCTGGTTGAATGTCAGATTTCCTGAACCATCGTTGATGTAATAAACATTGGGTGAAATATCGTGGCACACAAACGCATCCAGATGTCCGTCGCCGTTGATATCCGCCATGTTGGAGCGCTGGCAAAAAACATATTGATCTTCGTGTGTTTCAGAATATCCCGTTCCATCTTCGTTGGCCCAAACGAAACTCACACCACCACCTCCGGCATACAACAAATCATTGTATCCGTTGCCATCCAAATCACCACCTGCTAAACTCCAGGAAGGATCATTTGCAACAGGGCCGGTAGATATAGTCTGATGATCGAATCCTCCGCCTTCAAGCTGATAGTTGATTTCAAGCTCCTCACCATTCACTGAAACTACATCGTCCAAAAAATCTCCGTTCATATCCAAAGCAGCCAGCACAGCGCCACCAGAGGTAATATTCTCCACCGTAAAATCGACAAGAGTTACAAGAGGCTCCGATTCGATGATTTGAAAATCAAATCCATTTGAATCCCAATAATTGTCGAATACGATGTAATACGTCACCTCCGTATCAACATTAAAAATAGCTATCGACGAATAATTGGCACCCGAATCATCATCACCGTCATAACAAACAAGGTCATCACAGGTTCCGGTATATACGTGAATACGCGTATCTGCAAGATTGCCCGGGAGATTGGTTGTAACCGTCACAGAATACTCAGCCGACGCTGTATAAGTATACCATTCTGCTGCATTGGTATTGCCAGCACCTCCAACGCAATAGGACGTGGGTAGTTCGGTTCCATTAACAAAGTCCACAGTGTAAGTTCCCACAGAAACTGGCAATGCGGTTTCACAATTGTCCTGCGACCGTGTCAACAGGAACAAAAAAGTAAATGACAAAAATGTAACGAGTGATTTCATAACGAAAGGATTAATGTTTATGGACAATTAGGTGAAAGTGAATTGATATATTCTTCGATTAAAGCTACTGCCTCTTCATGCACAACTGTTCTTCCGAGCAAGGGCATACGGTATTCCTGGCTGGTTGTATTCATGCGGTAATGCATAACGGATCGCAGAATATTTCCCCTTGCAATAATATGTGTAAGTTGCGGCGTAATCATTTCCTGTGGCTCCACACAAATACCCATATTGGCTTCTGTTGTTGATTCAGAATAGGCAAAACGCATGGGTCTGTATGAGCAATGACTTCCTTCCTGATGGCAATGCGCGCAATTCATATCTACATAGGAACGCACTCGTTTCTCCAACGGCTGTGTGGTGTCTGTCCAATCCACAGTAGTTTCAATGTTCTCAGGTATATCACCACTGAGGTAGCCGACCTCCAGCCACTTCTCAATCTGATTCATACTTCCATCAGCGTAGTCATAAATACTGTTGAGGTTTTGTGGTTTGGGGCCAATGGGCATATTGAGGTCATTTACCTTGTGGCATGTATGGCACTCGGCCTCTGAAGGAATGCGAAATTCCACATTGCGTGTTATGCCTTCTTCATCAATCCACTCCACGGGTACATAACTTCCTTCAAGTGAAAAGAGAGCTTCCGTTTGTTCATCATTCCAGATATAATCTGCAAAATGCCATGCTCCGTCTTTTTTGTAAATCAACCTCGTTTCAAGAATTTTCCTGGTTCCGGCAGGTTGCACATTGTCGTAATAAAAATTCTTGATCATGACCGTACCATCTGGAAAATTAAAAACTTTGCCATCACCCTGATATGTTGCACTTTCACCAGCGGGCATCCAGATAAACCGACTCTTGTGCGCATAATCACTGAACAAAGGTGTAATAGGTGCATAAGGCAAGACGCGGCTGTTGGCAGTAAAGTCGGCAAGATTACCGTTAAAAAAACGGTAGTAGGACAAAGAGCTGTAAGGAACCTGATCAAGATCGAATCGAACCCCTGTATCAGGAATTACTTCTTCTTCGGGCTGTTCATCCTTTTGACAGGACCAGAACACCACAAAGACGAAAATCATCATCCAGGTGATAAAGTGTTTCTTCATTCTATTTCCTATGCAGTTCCACAAAGGCATTCCAGTACCCCTGTGTAAACAAATGTAGTTCAGATAATCAACTGTGAACCTCTCAAATTTAAATTATTTTGGATTCTCAAAACGAAGAAAAAAGGAATTTCGTTTCACTACCAACCCGCCAATCCTTGCCGACATCCACTCCAAGGATTACAATTCGTCCTAACAAGTTGACTTTTCCGTGAAAAGATATTTTGAGTGCCATTGCTGGTTCAAATTTCTGTTTAAGAAAAATTAATCAAAGTATGTAGATTTCGCCAATGTGGATTAACGTTTTCAAAACCTTTGCGGCATAATGATTGAATTAAAAGACATCAGGAAGTGGTCGCTCGCATTGCCTGATACAGAAGAAAAAATGCACTTCGAAAAACCCTCTTTTCGGGTCAATGGCCGCATCTATGCAACATACCATCCCAAAGATCACCGGGCCATGATCATACTGGATGAAATAAATCAATCTGTATTCTGTGGCATTCCTAATGGTGGATTTTCAATTCTTCCGGGCACATGGGGCAAGCAGGGCTGCACCCTTGTTGAGCTTGCGATAGCAGACCGCAAAACCGTTGTGGATGCTTTGCAAAAAGGGTACGATTTTATTCTCTCCAAACAAAAGAAGAAAGCAAAAAAGCAAAATGCCATCCCTACCACTGTGTCCAAAAAAAATACTGGTTCTAGTCCGCAATCGCATTTTTATAATTCAAAATTCAACGGTAAACTAGAAATTACAATGCGCAATGGTGTTAAAGTACTCGATACCGATAACACCAATTATTCTTATGGAACCGTCCAACAGGTGTGGGGAAAAACGTTGCGAAAAGCCAAAATTCAAGGTGAAGAGTCGGTTCTGTTGCTGGGACTTGGTGGAGGTTCTGTAATCGATCTGCTCCGAAATAAATTCGATCACACAGGAAAAATTACGGCAGTCGAAATTGATCCCGTGATCGTTGAAATTGCAGACAAAGAATTCGGCATCCGAAATACACGGCAGACAAAAATAATTTGTGATGACGCTTTTAGTTTTGTTGCAGCATGCAAGAAGAAATTTGATCTGATATTAGTCGATATTTTCCTGGACCGGATAATGCCCGAAAATGCAACGTCATTTGATTTTTGGGATAGAATGGGTTCACTATTGAATCAGGAAGGATTGATAATCTTCAACGTTTTTCACTATTCAAAAAAACTAAGCAGTTTTCGAAAAGGCATGATATCACGCGGATGGAATGTGGTTATTCATGAAAAAGTGAATGGTACCAATACCATGATTTTTGCTCATCAAAAAAACACCACCAAACGATCTAAAGTTCGGGGAGAAGTCGATTGATTTGCTTAAAATGCCGTTGTTCATGGGTAATCACAAACCTCAGCACGTCTCCCGTCTTTAGTCTAATCAGTTTCGAAATTGAAATAGGTAATCTGGCATTCAAATCCATTTGATTCAGTTGCTTCAAAACACCCAATAAACGATGCTGATCACTGAGAAATTTGTCTAGAATTTCCGGGGAATAGTCGCGATTTTGGGGAATGGCATTTGTCGGTGACTTCATCTTTTTCGAAACACCTTCGCCGCTGCCCGGTTCCATCAATTTGGTAAAATAATTTCCGAGCCAACCAGACTTAAAATCCGTCTGGTTGATTTTATTTTCATGCGGCACTTTTTCAAGGAGAGGAAGATAAAAGTCGCTGTAAAAACTGAGGTGTGCCAATACCTGTGCCACACTCCAGCCGCCATCACTCCGCTTCTGATTTAACTGGATATCCGTTAGATTTTTGAGCTTCTCACAATCCAAAATCAATGCTCTAACATTTGATGCAAGATTTTCACTTAGTTGCTGTTTGACAATTTTCATTCTCCTTTCTATTTTATTTTGCAAAGAAGTAATTCTTTATTCACCAAAATCTTGGTAGATACCATGAAATTCGATCGTGCTGCGATTTGCGTATTGCGTAACGCGATGTGCGTACAGCGATGTGCGTACAGCAATGTGCGTATTGCGAGATGTGAATAGCGAAGTACTTAGCAATTGTTACATAATACCTAGTACCAAATACCAGATTCAAAATACCCAATACCAAATACCTCGAGACCCTCAACCCACCTCAAATCCTTACACTTCCCATCATTTTACTGAAGTTTGTCGGATCTACTCCCAGATAGGATGCGATGTATTTGTGAGGAACGAGTTGCAAAAGGTGCGGACTTCTGTTGAGTAGTGTCTTGAACCGTGTCTCAGCATTCATCAATTGCAATTCTGTTTGCCGCACAAGAACGCCGTGCAAGGTCATGGCCGTTGCCTTTAGAATAAACGATTGGATCTGTGGATATTCTTCCATAAGTCTGAACAACCGTTCTCCCGAAATGCGCAACAACACACTTGAAGTTAGCGTTTCAAAAAAAAATCGGGAAGGCATTTGGGTGAGCAATGAATCTGCCACACCGCTAAACGAAGGTGGATAAGTAAATACCACAGTAGCTTCGCGTCCGGCATCATCCACCATAAATGCGCGTTGTATTCCTTCCAACACAAAATACAGGTAATCTTCTTTTTCACCGGCAGCAGTCAGTATAGTTTTTCTCTTGTATTCTACCTTGCTCCAATCCTTGCAGAGCGCTTCCAACTCTTCTTCCCCGAGTGGGTAAAGAGATGCAATATGTGATTTAAGAATGGCCAGTGTATCCATCATTGATCAATAACACACAACGGTATCATAAACTGCACCATAGCCAATAAAAGCACCCAGACCACCGCTTACATTGGTCTGAAGATTTGCAGGAATCGAAAATGGACTGCCTTCACTGCTCACCTGCGTTTCAAAACTATCGATGAAACGGAATGCCAACCTATCAATGGTACAACCACGAACGGCAACGGTGTCGCCCCTCTTAAAAAACCCACGTTCTATGTTGAGATCGTCAAATTTACCTGTATTGGGCTCGTCGCCGCGGTAATAGGCAAATTCAAAACTTAGTCCATTGAAAAATTCATCGTCGAAAACAGAACCCAATGGTGCGATGTAACGCATATCCTTTTGTTCGCCCTGAAGGTTTTCATCCTCGATCCACATGGGATAGTGATTGATGCGTTTTGCAAACCAACGATAGGCGTTTCCAATGGTATCCGGATCAGTAATATTTCCGAAAATAAATCCAAGGCTGTCATCGGGAAAGGAACTCACCACATCAAACCACAGTGTATCCAAATCAACCAATTGGGGAATCTTTGTAGTACTTTCGAGGTGTTTGCCCTGATAATCGACGCTGAGATTGTAGAGCGTCCCCGGCACACCTACGAGATCAAAATTGGTAAACGCACAGATATCGAAGCCTGCCAAATCACTCACCGGAATTCCCAATGCCTCGCTCACATCGTCCTGCAAATCTTCGGGCAAATCCGACAAACAAAGAGGTGTAAGCGGATAGGTAGTAACACCATCGCTGATACTCGCTACCACAGTCGGATCACTGATATACAAATTTGAAATCGTGGTGACATCTGTTGGCTCAAAATAACCCTGAGTCCAGGAAAGGAAAATGATGGGAGGTTGATCGGAGAAAATGGTTCCTTCAACTACAATCTTGGGCTCCGTTGCGGGCAGATCAATTGTAATTTCCTTTTCACACGAATACAATGTGATGGCCACCAAGGCGCCCAAAAACATAGTGTAAAATCCAAATTTAATGCGTTTTCCGTTCATGAAATTCCTCCGCAGGCTTTGCTACAAATATTCATGAAAACAGAGGGTTTTGCCAAATAGTTTCATGAACGGGCATTTTTTCTGACAAAGTCATGCTGGCAGTCAAAAATAACATCGTTTAAATTACTAAAATAATGTAATGTCCTACTGTTGATACCGCCTAACTTCGAACTCGAAATCATACTTTAGGAAACGTGAATATCCCTTCTACTGACGCCCAACGCGTTGTTATTATCGGCGGTGGCTTTGGCGGCCTTCAACTCGCCAAAAAACTGCGCAACAAAAATTTCCAGGTTGTATTGCTCGACAAACACAACTATCACGCTTTTCAACCTCTGTTCTATCAAGTGGCCACAGCAGGATTGGAACCCGGGAGTATTGCCTATCCATTTCGCAAAATCTTTAATTCCTACCTCAACTACTTTTTCAGGATGGCTGAGGTTAAGCGAATAGATTATCTCAATAAAAAAGTTGAAACGAATATTGGCCAAATCGATTTCGATTACCTGGTAATAGCAACGGGAGCTACTACCAATTTCTTTGGCATGAAGAACATTGAGAAACTAGCCATGCCAATGAAAACGGTCGCAGAGGCGCTGGATATCCGCAGCCTGATGCTGCAGAATCTGGAAGAAGCACTGCTTACCAATGACGTTACAGACAAAGATTCACTCATGGGCATTGTCATTGTGGGTGGCGGACCAACCGGTGTTGAACTTGCAGGCGCTCTTGCAGAATTAAAAAAGGACATTCTCCCAAAGGACTATCCAGACCTTGATATGCGCGTAATGGATATCCACCTCATCGACAGCAATGCCCGCATTCTAAAGGAATTCAGTGAGGAAAGCAGCACAAAAGCACATCGAACACTAACTGAAATGGGCGTCGATATTCGCCTCAACGAAAGGGTAATTGATTACGACGGCAAAACCATTTTTTGTAAAAGCGAAGAGCAACTGCCCGCATCCATGGTCATCTGGGCGGCTGGTGTAAAAGCGAATATTCCGCCGGGTTTACCACTAGAAATAACGTCTTCAGGAAGAATCGCAGTGAATGCTTTCAATCAGGTAATAGGCATGACGCATGTATTTGCCATTGGTGATGTAGCTGCGATGATGGATGAAAACAATCCCCGTGGACATGCCATGGTGGCTCAACCTGCCATGCAACAAGGCCTTTTGTTATCGAAAAATCTGGTGCACTTGCGCAATGGGGAAGAATTAACTCCTTTTGAATACAAAAATCTGGGATCAATGGCCACCATCGGGCGCAACAAAGCTGTAACTGAATTCGCCCGGTTTAAAATGTTTGGATGGTTTGCCTGGGTAGCCTGGCTGTTGGTTCACGTTTATCAACTCGTTGGGTTCCGAAATAAAATTGTTGTCTTGTTGAGTTGGGCACAAAATTATATCCGGCATGCGCGCGATTTGAGGTTGATCATTCGTCCGTTCAAACGAACGTAATCTAAGTTCTATTTGCTGTTGGCCTGTCCCGTTATCTTCGCTATCCACCACCTCAATCCAACGAGTAAAAATCGCCAGTCTTTGAAGAATTCTGGTTTTTTGCCTTCAACGGCGTGACCAACAAATTGGAATATCCAGCCAGATACAAATAGTGCCAAAGCCCAAAACCAAAGTCCCGAAACAAAAAGTGCTGCCACTAACATAAGTAGTGACAGCACAATCATTGGAATTCCTATCGTATGACAAATCCTGTTGATGGGATTCTGATGACTCAGTGAGTATTCAGCAATCCATTCGTTCCAGGATTTGTTACCCAGCATTAGCGCACAATAGTGAAATAACCCTGGCGCTCGTATTCTTCGTCGTCAAAACCTTTCATGCTCAAGACATAATAATAAGTGCCCTCGGCAGCATCACCCGGACTCCAGAATCCATTGGCCGTTGTAATTGCACCCATCTCTTTGCCCCATCGATTAAAAATACGCACATCAACTGTTTCCATGTTGCGCGCTTCAATGCGGAAAACTTCGTTACCATTGCTTCCGTTTGGTGTAATGATGTTAGGAATTTTTACAATCTCAGATTCAAAAAATACAAAAACGGTTTCTGTAGATGTTGCCGAACAATCATCTATGAACGCAGTCAACGTGATTGTATATGTTCCGCCTTCAACATATGTCTGCTCGGGATTGATTCCTTCATCTTCTCCAATCAATTCGTTTCCATTTCCAAAATTCCAATTAAAAACTTCTCCATTCGAATTGTTTGTCATAACGACATCAACAGGTGAAAGCCCTTCGTTTGGATTCACATCGAAGTTCGCGTTTACGATCGTCACTGTAACGGTTACTGTTGCCGATCCCGGGCATCCATTTTCGTCTTCACCGGTTACGGTGTACTGTTGCGTACTGTTGGGATTGGCTGTTGGATTAAGCGTGTTTGCTCCGGTTAAAGTAGCTGCCGGTGTCCAGTTTGCAGATGTAAGTCCGTTTACCTGCAACTCGATTTCTTCACCCTGACAAATGGGTGTATCTCCAAGGGCAACCGCTGTAACAACAGGATTCTGATTAACCGTTACGGTAACCTGATCGGTAGAAGAACATAAATTATTGTCAGTTCCTGTAACCGTATATGTCGTAGTTGAATTTGGAGATGCTGTAGGATTGGCCACTGTAGTGGAAGACAAACCAGAGCCCGGAGACCACACATAACTTGTAGCGCCTGTGGCCAACAAACTGACATTGTCGTCTTCGCAAATTTCAACATTGTTGCCCGCATTTACTGTTGGTGCAGCGTTGATATTCATGACCTCAGTATCTGTTGCCGGACAAGCACCTGCAATTTCGTATGTGATGGTAACCTGACCAACTCCCGGAACCATAGGGTCCAGATAATCGCTGGTAACACCTTCTCCAGACCAGGTTCCACCTGGCACATCCGCCGAGAGATAAAACAAACCGCCATTTACGCACGCGTTGGTGCCAGAAGTAATCGTTACTTCCCCTGATAAAATAACCAAAATAACATCAGACAAGCTCGAGTTACACACGTCATCAAACGAGTAAGTCACCGTGTTGTTTCCAACTCCGGCTTCAACGGGATCAAAAGTATTTCCACTTACTCCATCTCCGCTCCATGTTCCTCCTGGCAAACTTGCTATCAAAGTAAGATTGCCAGCATCGGTGCAAATAGATTCAGGAACTGTAATCGTAAAATCATTGACATCATCTACAACAAACGTCTCTGTATCCTCTGCAGGGCAATTGCCGGTGATGCTATAGGTTACATCGTATGAACCAGGTCCAACCTGCGATGGATCGAAGGTATCACCACTTACACCCTCTCCGCTCCAGACTCCTCCACCAGTTGATGCTGTGAGGTTTACTGAACCTTGATTTTCACAATACTCATTTGAGGATGTGATTTCAGGCAGTATTGAAGAAGCCACAACAATGTCGTAGCTGCCGAATACGGCACACAAACTATTATCGGTATAAGTAACTGTGAATGTTCCTTCACCAGTCAAGGAAGGTGAAAACAAACCTGTGGCCGCATTTACAATGCCTTCACCGGCCCATGTACCTGTGTTGCCAATGGTAACATCGAGGTCTACATCACCACCATTCTGACAAAGAACGGCGTCATTGGCCAGAGGTGGTTCTTCATTGGACAATACCACCATTTCAATGGTAGCTGGTGTAGTACAAGAACCGGGCATGGTGTATGAAATGGTCCACACTCCGCCGCCTGCTACTTCAGGATCCCAGGCTCCAGTAGCCCCATTTGTAATACCTTGTCCAGACCAAGTGCCACCCGCATTGGGTGAAGTGAGGGTGATTGGATTATCGGAAGTGCAATACAGATTCTCCACTTCATCGATAGTGGGTGGTGGAGCGTAATCAAACAACTCTGTGTTGGAGTCGGCACCGCCGCACACTGCTCCGGGATTAGAACCTGTAAGTTCCAAAGTGAAATACGTATCTACAGTTGGACCAGGGCTCAACAAAATGCTCAATGAACTAGTGTTGTTTGGAATATCAAATGGAGGATCTGCAGTCCAGAGATATCCGTATTGGAAGTTGATCAAAACTGGAGGAGGCGCTGGCACCGTATAAGTTGAAGCCGTAGCCGAATTGCAGGAATTATCGTTGATGGCAGAATTAAATCCGGATGGTGTTGTGTAGGTATAAGTGACCATATCTCCACCTTCCGATTCTCCGGTAAACGTGAGAGTCGCATCAGTAAGCGATCCTATATCTGCACCAACACAATCCCATATTTGGACTTTCCAACCCGCCTGCGATGCATCACAACCGTATAATCCACTCCAGTCTATTGGTGTAACGGTAGCGCCATACGAACTGTATGTACCGGATAAAGGCACTGCTGCTGTGCAGACATTGAAATTCGCTCCAGGAATCGTGGTGAAACAAAGATTGTTGATGTTATCACCCAGATTGCAATTCGTACCTGGATTAGGGGACAACGTGATATCCGGACTTCCACAAGAAGTAGGCCCAATAAGGTGAAAAGCTAAATCCGAAACGAAAGTATGATTGCCTGTAAAACATACGGTTATAGTAGTAGTGGCATCAACGAGCAACGTATTTTGTGGATCGAAGGCCGTTGGCGGATTGTAATATCCCGTAGTGGACCCATTGATGACAAGTGCAGACAATTGAACATCGCCACAACCCGGTGCTATAGGGAATACGTTGACGTTGGGATTGGTTACCTGACGTACAACCCACGATATGTACTCTCCCACAACGACGCCATTGTTATCTGTAATGATTACCCGGTATCCATCTGGCAGTAAATTGGTTTGGGAACTGCTGGTCTGGTCGTTCACAGTCGCAAGCGGTGCCCAGGAATTGGCCACATTGTCAAATTGAAACCAGGCAAAATCCCAGGGAGTGGCGCCACTTTCGGGTGTTGCAACCAGCGTAGCCGTTTGATTCTGACAAACAAAGAACAGACTGTCGTTGGGCAACCCGTTGGTGTATGAAGTTGTATCTGCGTAGACGTCGTTTGAGCAGGTAAGCTGCGCCATAGCACCCATAGATGAAATGACACCAAAAACCAGACTGAGGTATATTTTTCTCATTCTTTTCGAATAGATAAGTTTATTGATTAAAGATTATAAAGAGCGAAAAACTCGCTTAGGGTCACATTTTTTGTTTCCTTGCCTGTCTTAATTGTCAGGGTGCTGATTCCGCATTGCAAAAAAAACTTCTCATAGACATTCCTTTCATTGCTTTCCGGAGTTACACTGAATTTCAACGTTTTTCCATCCACTTTTAAAGTCATGATGGCCGAATTGGAATTGACCCAGGCTGTGATTTCGGCATTTTCGGCTGCGGTCAACTCTGTATCCAAAACATAATCGGATACAATCATTTTGCCTGTTAGGGTTTTAAAATCACTTTTGGATGAAACTGTGGCTGTATGCTGTGCAATGGAGGTTAATCCGCACAAAATGAAGCATATACACAAGAATTTACGCATAGTTTGGTTTGAGATTGGTTTATAACATCTTGATGATGCTACAAATATGCTTGAAGTTGCCAGTTCGTCCGATATTTTCTTGTCATTTACAAGGCATTTTTTTAAATGTGGTTATGAACATATGGTTAAATCTGCAAAAGGCGGATAACATTAAATCTTCCTCGTTGAATTTCAGCACACTAAGATCCATCATCAAAACGGGCTTTCATTTTCTATGCAGCCCAATTGTATCTTTGAATTTCAATTCACCCCCAAAAACGGGTATTCCGCCTTATCCACTTTTCCAACGCTTGATTCAGATTATGCACTCACGGGCCCTGTTCATTCTTATTTTGTTGGTTGCAAAGGGAAATTTGCTGGAAGCGCAACTTTTAGAACCTTATGCCACAAGCACTCAAATCTCTGATACCAGTATGACAGAAAAAATCAAAGTTGAAATATGGAGCGATGTTGTTTGCCCATTTTGTTACATCGGCAAACGGCATTTCGAAAATGCACTTCAATCCTTTGAAGGAAAAGAAGACGTAGAAATCATCTGGAAGAGTTTTCAATTAAATCCGGATCAGGTTACGGACACAAGCATCACCATTTTTGAATCGCTCGCCAGATCCAAAGGCTGGTCGGCAGAACAAACGAAGAATACAACATCCCATGTTACCGAAATGGCCGCCAATGCCGGACTCAAATATGATTTCGACAAAATTGTTGTAGCCAATACCTTCAACGCACATCGCCTAATTCAATTCGCAAAAACCAAAAACAAAGGCGACGAGATGGAAGAGCGGCTATTCAAGGCCTATTTCATGGAAGGCAAAAACATCGATGATATGGACACGCTTGCACTGCTTGGACAAGAATGCGGATTAGAGCCTGCCGAAATTGCCACTATGCTGGAATCAGAACAATTTAAAACGGAAGTCACCAACGATATTCTGGAAGCATCCCAAATAGGTGTGCGCGGAGTTCCGTTTTTTGTGTTTGATCGGAAATATGCTGTGAGTGGCGCTCAACCAGAAGCTGCTTTTCTTCAAACACTGCAAACCATTCAAAAAGAGAAATACGTTGAACCAACTCCGGCGCAGGATGTAGCAGCAGGTGCGTCGTGCGAGCCACAAGGCAAATGCGACTAAGAGCCTGTTTAAAATTCCATTAAATCGTTTGTTATGTGCCTTTTTAGTTCATACCTCGTTAAAATTTCATCAAATAGGAACCACTATTCTCTGAAATTTTGCCTTGTCTGAACTAAAAATTCACTTATAACAATTCAATTCATAAAATCTTAAACAGGCTCTAAATTTCTACCATGAAAATACTCGATGTTGCTAGCCCAATACTACTTGTTGTTCCTCTTTTCTTTTTAGTATTCAGCATTCTTATTGTATTTCTTGAAGCAGCGATACTTAAGTATGTCCTAAAATACGAAACATACAAAAAGGCCTTGCGCGACTCATTTATTGTCAACCTGGTATCGACGATGGTAGGCCTGATGTTACTGGAGTGGATAGATGATTCCATTCTAAAACTTTTGGGGTTGTGGGCCCTGACTATTGTTATCGAAGCAGGCGTGATGATCCTAATCAATAAAAAACAATCCAAAATGGATGCGTTTATCGGTAGTGTTTACATGAATATCGCCTCTTATATTGTTTTGTTCATCTTCATTTTTCAATATCTCTGATAGAAATGAGGGGCATTTTACCCTTTGCGTTACTGCATTTCCTGAATGATGCCATTTCAGGATACCTCATTGGTTCCATCGTCAAAACTGGCCATGGCGAATTGGAAATTGTTTTTGCGATACTTGTTTACAATGTCATCGCTTTCGGAGGTCAATGGTTCTTTGCAGAATTCGCCAGGCATTATCTGACTTCCAAACGATGGATCCTACTGTCGATTTCTCTGCTCATTCTTGCACCATTTCTATTTCCATTTGCGTGGAAAATATCGATTCTGCTAATTGGCATTTCATCGGCCATCGTGCATGTCGAAGGTGCTACTGCATCCTACAGTTTTTCGCGAACGGCAAAGTCGCTTGGTCTTTTTGCAGCGCCGGGCATTGTTGGGCTTGCTTTGGGCGGATGGTTGTCCACATTGACCATCGATATTTCGAGGATGCTGGCATATTGCAGTGTTGGGCTGATGTTACTTTTCATACCGTTCAAATGGAATCTGGAAACAAAAAAAGAGGCAGCAGAAAAGCATGGAGAAATCGATACGCACGATATCATTATGATCTTGCTATTGTCTGCCATTGCGCTGCGATCTGCAGTATGGAATGTTTTTCAAATGATTGAAAGACATGACCATGCTGTTTTGCTATGGATAGCAG
>JBJXFC010000100.1:0-3440 GCA_046153915.1 Flavobacteriales bacterium | reverse complement strand
AATTGTTTTTGAAGAGCCTTATAAACACTCAATTCTTTTGCCGCAATCATCAATCCCGATGTAGACATATCCAAACGATGCACCAGCAAAGGACCGGTTGCCTGCGGATACAATTCCTGCAATCGGGTGAGAACAGAATCTGAAACGAGTTTGCCGGGGACTGATAAAAATTCATGGGGCTTATGAATGATGACGATGTATTCATCTTCCCAAATGATGGACAGTTCTTTTCCTTTAGCAGGATTCTGCAGCATGGGATTCGCTTCGATGTGCATGCCTTGTAACATGTGCCCCAGAATAGGTTCGCATTTGCCGCGGCATGCAGGATAGTAGTGACCATGCAAACGGATTTCGGTCCTGGGTGATTGTCCCCACCAAAACTCCGCCAGAGCTATGGGTTCCATGTGATGAAGAAAAGCGAATTGAAATAGTTTTGGTGCAGCACATTCGCCGGCGCCGGCAACAGGTCGTCCTGCAGGTGTATGGGAAAAAATCTCACCTGCACTCCGGCGTTCCAATGCGCGATTGACGAAGCTGAATTGATCGAAAATTTCATTCTGCAATTCAGCCGATCGTTGCCTGCGTTCTTCTTTGAAGGCATTTATTTTCAATTGAAAATTTGCAACACTGTTTTCTAAGTCGATCAATTTTGTTCTCCAGTGTTTTTTTAATTGCCTGAATTGGTTACACTCTGACATACTTTGTTTTTCCAGATCCCGTAATATATGACGCGCCTCTTCATCGTTGTTTAGTGATGCTAATCCGGCGCGATGGGAGGCCCTCTCCTGTTTGTTGTTTTTATTTAACGTGCGACAAGCGGCTAATTCCAGTTCGGATTGTGCCTTGCCAACCTGCAAAGCTTCTTTTGCCTCCAGGAATTCAGGTTCTGTTTCCAGAATGAATATCCGTTGATTGATTTCCGTAATGATAGCTTCACCCTTTCGGAAAAATCCGTCCTGATGTAGGATGTCAAAAACGGGAGGAACAATTTTCACATGCAGATTTTGCCCTGCAAGTCTGCCCGATACTGCACAGAGATATCCCAATTCGCCATGGTGTTTTACGACCAGAACGCCAAACATTTTTCCGACTATCTCACCCTTTGTGCCCTGGTCAAACCCAAAGTCATGTTCCCAATCGGTTTGCGTTTCAAGATACGTTTGCAGTTCTTTCGAGGCAAGCTTAGCGATCTCGTGCGGAACGTAATGAAATGGATAGGCAAATTGATTGGGCAATGCAATTCCATCGATGGGCGAACTAAATCGTTGAAAGTGGGAAGGAGCTGATGGGATCTGCCTGGACACGAAATGCGAAATTGGAAGGCAAAGATAGAGTGCTTATTAAACTTGGTTGTCTTGTACACGTCAGAAGCCTTCATTAGATTGGAACAGGCCAGACGGATAAACTGAAAGACATTTAGGTTCGTCACTTGTCTGGAAAATGTGCAAGGCTATTCTATAGTGCCGCAATTCCTGGAATCTCGGTTTAATTCCTCAAATTATTCTTTTCTCCCAACACATGAATATACCCCGATAAATTCCGGAAATGTTTGCCTGGGTTTCCTGATTTCACGATGTAATAATAGACTCCATCGCTTACCAATTCACCGGCTTCGGTTCGGCCATTCCAGATGAATGGTGCTGTCTCAAGATTGCGAATCAGATTTCCCCAGCGATTAAAAATCAGCACTTCGTCGATTGGTATACGCAACCAACCGAAATCAACATATTCATTCTCCGAATTGCCATCAGGAGTAAATATGTTTGGGAATTCATAAATGCAATCTATGTTTTCGACGTATGCAGAATCGCGGTCCGAACATCCCGGCAGATTGATTGCTTCGACATGGATAAATCCATCCACCGGCACTATGGCTTCGTTGTCGGTATCTCCGGTGTTCCAAATGTAGATGTCGTATCCTGCGGTGACGTGTGCCATCATGTATCCACCATCGCAAAAAATAGTCGAGTCGATCAAATTTATTTCCGGATATGGAACAACATTCACATGCACTGTGTCGGTATTCGTTGCGCAATACGTGCCCGGTACAACAAGCACCCAGGTTCCTTCCGCATTGTAGTTTGCATCATCAACCACAATTGTAGACTCATCAAAATTGCCAAGAGGTGTTGTCCAACTATAATCATCACTCACCTGTGAAGTTGTAACAATCAATTCGGAATTCACACACACACCCAGATCACTTTCTGCAATTAAGCCATCGTTTTGAGGATTTTCTACATTGATAAAAATACTGTCTATCGAACTATCGCAGTTGTTGTCACTGCCCTGAAAGAAATACCAGCCGTTGTCAGCGGGTTCAAGGTTGTTGATGGTGAGTGTAATTCCATTTGCATTGTTGCCATTTGGTAAAGTCCAGGTATATTGAATGCCCGCAGATTGTTGACTTGTGAGCGAGAGATTTTGTCCAGCGCAGAATGCACTATCAGTTGCAGAAATGCTTACCGTTGACGATGGATAAATCGATATCACAACATCGTTGCCGAGGCTGCTGCAATTTTCATCTTCAGCGAATACGAAGTAGACTTCAGATTCAGTAATTGGTGGAGTGAGATACGTATTGGATTCGGCCACTACATCAAAACCAAATTGATCCGTTGCCCAGTAAATGCCTTGTCCATTGGCTGTAAGACTCGCCTGTTCTCCAAAACAAACAGATGTATTGGAAACATTTGGAGCATTGATTGGATAAATATCAATAGTAAAGGTTTCACTTTCTGCTTCACATCCGTTGTCTGTTTCAACTTGTACAGAATAGGATCCCGGCTGAGTGATAATGATACTGGATGTATGCTGTCCTCCCGGCATCCAGGTGTAATCGCTCATGCCATCATTGGCAGTGAGTGTAATACTTCCTCCAGGACAAAGGATATCCGATGATGCCGAAATAGTGGCTTCAGGTAATGAAAGAATAACTTCAACTTCAACTTCTGTAACGATATTGCAAAACTCTACCTGTACCGAATAAACGTTCGGTTCAAATACATTTTGATACGTTGCTGATCCGCTAAGTGGCGCCTGCCATTCGATAATGGCATCGGGAAAACTTTGAACAATGAGTGTCACCATGCCCGTTTCGCACAAGTCTGTATTGGGCAATGCAAGAATGTACGGAGTAGCATACAATTGCGCTTCAATGACGTTGCTCTCTTGCACACAATCGCCAATGGTAATTTCGCATACATAGTTTCCGGGTGCGCTCACCGTTATGCTTTGTTCATCTCCCAGATCTTCGCCCAAAGGACCAATCCAGGAATACGAATCTGCATTCTGCGCATCGAGCACGAGACTAGCTCCGGGACATATCACGGCATTGCCCGGATCACTCACGATTTCGGGTTGTGGTATTCCGGGAATGTTGATGTTCGCAATTCCGGTAGTGCTGCATCCATTATCGAATTCTTCATAAGAACTCACTG
>JBJXFC010000097.1:0-3268 GCA_046153915.1 Flavobacteriales bacterium | reverse complement strand
GCGGATCGTCATGCACTACAGTGCTTGCCAATGGCAGGTAGTAGCCAAGTATATCCCACGAGATTTCGTTCTTCTGAAGGTGCGACAACCTGAACGAGAAAACAAAGCTTACAGCAACAAACAATGCAACAAGACTGGCATGACGAAGAAGCAAATTATTCATGCGGCAAATTATTGGGTGGGAATGGATTCAGAAAAGGTGTTACATCTTAGCTGATTCAGATTTAACCAGCCCCAACATTGCAGACACCTGAAAGGTCAGGTAATTCGCATTGCGTGGATGGTACCAAAGCATAAATGGTTCCTTTTCAAAAGTGACGGAAACCTCCAGCCATTTTTTTATTGGATAGCTCGCTCCAATAGACACACCGTCCATTTTTCTTGCAAGCGTAAGTTCAGGAAGGAACAATAAATCCTGATAGTAAGCAGCCTCGGTAGTGTATTTGTAAAAGTGCAAAACAGAACCTATTGTAATACTTACTGGATACTTTTGGATAGGTGTAAAACCTAATTTGAAATCTACGGAGTGCATCCTATGTCGTTTCAGCCTTTCGTCATTAGGAATGATGAAGGACAGCGCACCACCCGTTTGTATGTATGCAAATTTGAAAGGCTTGTAACGCACCCATGCGCAAGGGCCAAAGCCAGTTATAGTTTTATACACCGATTGTTCTACCGTCCATTTGTTTTCTATGCCTGTACCTGCATAGAACCTCTGTGCATTGATAGAATGGGTTGCTGTATATAGCAGAACCAGGAGCAAGTAGTTTTTAATACTCATAGCTCTCCTCTTCGTAGGTGTAAAGATGAATTTCGTTGCAGGCAGTTCCAGTCCAAGGCGCTATTCCATTCCAACCCCAACCAATAACGCGCACGGTATCTCCATTCCATGGCACCATGCTGATGCTATCACCACAAAGAGTGTTGAAACATCTCTCATTGTTTGCGCAATTTGAAAAATCTTCGATAGTCAAATCATAATTCGGGACTTGACAACCAACGCGAGCAACACTATCTGAATTGCTAAAGTTGTAATAGAACCAAACAAAATCATCACCCCTGTCACTTAACTCTATGCGCATATAATGAGGCGAATCTTCAGCATGTTGTAACACAATGGTATCTGTGTCAGTTATCAATCGAGACTCCACCCAGTTACATCGCATGAGTTGCACGATTTGGGGATTCCGCTCACAACTAATGTTGAGCAGAACAATAGCAATCAAGATCATTAAGCGTGCTTTCATTCAAACTGGCTTGAATAAAGTTTGAACATACTAACACGTGTGCAGTAGCCACCGAACTCATCATCCAAAAAAGGCAATTGAGGAAATGCATAAATACCATCAGAAGTATATTCTTCGCAGAGATAAAAATCGCATCCAAGCTGATAACAATACATTCCGTTAAGACAATAATCGGAAGCATCATGAGTAAAAGTACCGGTTTGAGTGCATTCAGTTAGTAGTTCGTCTCCTCTATAAAACCTCCACCAATCAGCTTCCTCAGGAAAATAACCCCTAAACAGAATCATGCGAATAATTTCTGATTCATTATTTGGTTTATACGTGATTATCGAATCTAACTCTTCGTAATAGACAGCTGTCTCTATCAATTCATATGTTTTGATTGACCGCAATTCAGGTTCTTTTCTACAAGTTGTCAATGACCCTAAAAGCAAGATGCCGAGAAACCAAATAATGAATGATTTCATAGTTTAACTATTTTGAATGTTTCCACCAACTCATCGAATGTTACCCTTAGATAATACTGACCACTTGGCAAGGCTGAAAAGTTCAGGGAGTTGCCGCTTACTAAGTTGATCGCTATCTGTTCAGACATACTGTTGAAAAGGTCTATACGTTTCCATTGTTTCTCACAGCTTAAGGTAACAATTGTGCTTGCAGGATTGGGCGAAACATTGCATTGAGTAACAGGTTCTTTTGCGACTGTAGGCACCACTATTATTGATTCAGCTATTTCAACAGGTTGCTGAGCTGATGTGTCTCTTGTTTCAGCTTGCCCGGCTGTTAGGTCATCTTCTTGTTCCTGCATTCCATTGCCGCCTGGCACACAGTCCCCAATGCGTGTAACTGTAAAAAGTATATAAGGTCTTTCGAAAGTGAGTGCAGGAAAATCTTTCAGCTTCATAGTATTGCCACCTGTTGAAGTATTGTCCTCTGCTGTTGAAATTTCAGCCAATGTATAGGGGTCGAAATACTTGATCTCAAACTTGTTGCAGCCCCCCATGTTTTTGAGTTTTATGGCTGGACCTTCGTTGGTGGACAATTCATTGAACGGTGCAAGCTGAACGTTTTGATTATCCCACAATGCTACTGCTTCACCATAGTTTTCTGCACCGCTTGATCCTAATGGAAACCTTGAAGGCAAGGTTGTGGTAGTTGCAAGATTCCAGCTTCTGTTCATCAAAATTCCGAAAGCCTTTTCCTGATCTTCTTCCTTGTAGTGCATATAGACTGCTTCACCAAGTCGCGGGCCATCGAATAATCCTCCTTCGCAGTCCACACCACCATCACATTGCAGAAAATACCCCGTATCCCAGTCATCACTATCTCCTAAATGACCCAAAGGAATCACCTTGGTATTCATAAACTCCATGAGTTTAGGATACATGGTCCAGTGCGAACGCGGTGCATATAGCCCCAATGCATGCCTGAACTTGCAAAACCCGAAAACGCATTGCACCACATATCCTTTTCAATGGCCGAAACATCTTCCGGAATTGCTGCGCTGCTTTGCTCAGAATGGATAGCAATTTTCAGTATGTCGTAATAATCATATTCATGCTCATGCACAATTTCACCGTCAATGGTATTTATGTCGCACCACATGTTTCGCCATTGGTACCTGCCTCCGGCTTCAGGGTCAGAGAATTTTTGCCATCGGCTCAATTCTAAGTCGTAAGAACTAAAGGCTATGATATCAATCTTGCTGGACTTCCATGCTTTGTCAAAGAACTCATCCCCACAATGTGCTTCATCCCCGTTAAAATCCGCTCCCCACATCGGCTGCCCTGTGTAGCAGGCTGCTATTAAATGTCTGGTATGCTGTAATTCTTCTTTGATATACTCGGCCATTTCTATTTGCCACTCGCCAATTATGTCTCTTGATTCATGCGATGCCCCATAGCTTAGACATGTTCCCAACTGTGCCTCAAGCCAAGGTGCCGCCACATAGGTATTGCTTCCATCACCTCGCACGCCTACATTATTTATTTCACTGATCAGTTCTAAGTCAATTATCTCAG
>JBJXFC010000069.1:0-4796 GCA_046153915.1 Flavobacteriales bacterium | reverse complement strand
GTGCGGTCGCCATGTAATTCGATCCATGTATTGCCTGTGAGGTATTCTGCATATTGAATAGTGTAAGGGCGATCAGGGTGACGACTCACCTGCACGCGCTGCCAAGGATCCAGATTGGAATACAATTCCTTTGTCTTTGCAAGGGATGCATTCTCCAGATCGGCGATGGCTTTGGCCATATCTACGCCCGTCTTTTTCTGACTTTCTCTGAGCTTTTCAATTTGCTCATCAATCTCCTTAATCGGATTTTCAAATTCCAGATAAATCATATCAGCGCTTTTTTATTGGAATGCGAAGTAAACAAATTTTTTCTCCTTCGCATCAATTTCATTCATTCAGTGTGTTTTCCTGATTTGTAAGATAGGGTTGTAAAGCCCGATCCACATCAGTAGGACAACGCATCGGTCGACCCGAACTTTTGTCTACAAATACCAATTCTGTCCAGGCAGTGGTGAGCAACTCGTCGCTGCGCCACACCTCATATTCAAAACGAATTCGGGCCGATTTTAATAATGTGATCGAAGTCTTAATTGCAATTTCATCATCGTAAAAAGCAGGCTTCGAAAACCGAACATGGTATTCTACAACTGGCAATAAAACACCCTCGTCTTCGAGGGATTTGTAAGTGATACCAAGTGCCCGCAAAGCCTCTACACGCGCCACTTCGAAGTAGGTCGCATAATTTCCGTAGTAAGAATACCCCATTCTATCCGTTTCTGCGTATCTTACCCGAAGTTTTGAAAAATGTGTGAACATGGTCGAAATGTCGAAAAACATTTTTGCGAAAAATATTTTCACCTCAAATGAAATGAACAATTCCGACCTGAAAGCAACAAATGAAGCTTTTGAAAAGCCTGCCAGCAAAGGCCTACAAAGCAATTAAAGAAGTGAATTTGAACACCTTACTTTGCCAGCATTGAAGTAACTATTCGTCACCTGTCATAAATCCTCTCCAGACAAGGGAAATGAAAAAAAACTTTAGCTGTCAAAAATTTTTTTAAGTCAAGTGGTTCAAACTTTTTTTTTTCACTTTTTTAGGTATTCATTTGCCAACGCGTTTGAAAAAACCTTAACGACCACCCATCGTGAAAACGCACAGAGAATTTTAGTTAACCAAAAAATAGTTCTAACCTACATGAAGAAAGACCATAATCAGGTTTGGAAAGATTGTCTTGAAGTCATCAAAGACAACGTAAGCCCTCAAGGATTTAAAACCTGGTTTGAGCCTATCAAGCCTGTAAAGCTGGAAGACAGTGTTCTTACCATACAGGTTCCTTCACAGTTTTTTTATGAATGGTTGGAAGAGCATTACGTAACCCTACTCAAAAAAATCATCCGCAAAGAACTTGGCGCAGAAGGCAGATTGGAATATTCCATCATCATGGAAAACAATCTGAACAACAATAATCCGTACACGATTAAAGTTCCTACAACCAACCGCAAAGCAATCAAAAATGCTCCGGTTGCCATGCCCCTCGATCTCATTGAATCGCCGATTAAAAATCCGTTCATCATTCCGGGACTGAGAAAAATAAACGTAGACTCTAACCTCAACCCAAACTATTCATTCGATAACTTCATCGAAGGAGATTGCAACCGCCTTGCTCGCAGCGCCGGTTATGCAGTGGCCAACAAACCAGGAGGTACCGCTTTTAATCCACTGCTTATCTACGGCGGTGTCGGACTCGGTAAATCACACCTCGCTCATGCCATTGGTATTGAGATCAAGAACAAGTTTCCAGACAAAACAGTTCTTTATGTCAGTAGCGAAAAATTCACACACCAATTTATTGATGCTGTGAAAAACAATAGCGTGAACGACTTCTCGCATTTCTACCAAATGATGGATGTACTCATTATTGATGATGTACAATTCTTCAGTGGTAAAGAAAAAACACAGGATGTATTCTTCCACATCTTCAATCATCTGCACCAGACAGGCAAACAGATTATCATCACAAGTGATAAAGCACCTGTCGAAATGCAAGGAATGGAACAACGTCTCCTCAGCCGCTTCAAATGGGGCCTGAGTGCTGATCTGCAAGTACCTGGGTTGGAAACACGCATCGCTATTCTGAAGAAAAAAATGTATGCCGATGGCATCGATCTTCCGGATGATGTTGTGGAATACCTCGCCTACTCTATCACTACAAACGTTCGTGAACTGGAAGGCGCACTTATTTCTCTCATCGCGCAATCTTCACTCAACAAAAAAGCGATCACCATCGACCTCGCTCGTCAGATGATCGACAAGTTTGTGAAAAACACAGCACGTGAAGTAAGCATCGACTACATCCAGAAAGTGGTATGCGATTATTTTGATTTGCCTATCGAATTGCTGAAGAGCAAAACCCGCAAACGCGAAATCGTTCAGGCACGTCAGATTGCGATGTACTTCGCCAAAAAGATGACCAAAAGCAGCCTCGCAAGCATCGGCGCACATTGCGGTGGCAAAGACCACGCAACGGTATTGCACGCTTGCCGCACGGTAAATAACCTCCAGGAAACAGACAAACACTTCCGGAAATACCTGGATGATTTGGAAAAGAAATTGTCAATTGCTTAACCTAAATTGACCTACATGAGAGAAAAGCCGAGTCGAAAGAGTCGGCTTTTCTGTTTCTGAACACCTGTTAAACCCGACTACCGTTTGCTGTTTCGAATTACATTCGTCCCATGGAATTGTCGCATATAAATACCGATGGCAAAGCCCAAATGGTGGATGTAGGTGAGAAAAAAATCACCCACAGAACTGCTACGGCCGAATCTCGTGTGGATTTGCCAGAAAATATTCGTGCACTATTCGATGGCCGCGAATTGCACATGGCCAAAGGTCCGGTCTTCCAAACGGCCATTGTCGCCGGAATTATGGGCGCAAAAAAAACGGCTGATCTTATTCCGATGTGCCATCCGCTTGGATTAGATCATATTGAAATTACCTGCGAACTTCAGAAGACCGAAGTTGTGATTCGATGCACTGCCACATGCACAGGCAAAACCGGCGTCGAAATGGAAGCGCTTACCGGAGCAAGTGTTGCTGCATTGACAATCTATGATATGTGCAAAGCAATGTCTCACGATATCATTATCAGAGAAACAAAACTCATCGAAAAAAAAGGCGGAAAACGTGACTTCACCCGAAACGCATAAAAAACATGTTGAGCTAAATCGCGCTGCTGTTGGGCAATTTCACCGCAGTGAAGTGGCCATTCTTGGAACTACGTGCGACGCTGTGAAAGAATTTGTGCACCAGATAAAATCACTTTTTCCTGAAAACAATATTGCGTACGCAGATGAATCTCATGCAGCGGACGATCCTAAAGAAGGGAACAAAAACACTTCGTGGCTCAAGCATCATAACCAAATTGAATTAAATTCTTCGTATCCCGACAATCGTTTCCAACGCAATTTTTCACTTTCCCAAGCGGATTGTGTGATTGTCAATGGCAATCACTTTGAATCTACAACTCAGGTTGTGGTGTGTAATCCCGAAAAAGAAAACTCCCTTCGCAAAAGAAAAGATCAACTCACACAAGTTACTGCCATTTTGCTAACGGGCAATCAAACCATTGTTCCAGACTATGTCACTGAATTGGCTGGCTCTACAACGAGCTTTCACATCAGTGACACGCAGAAACTATCACAGTTCTTTTTAGAAAACTATCTAAAACCAGCACCGCTCAAAGGCCTTATCATGGCAGGTGGAAAGAGTTTGCGCATGGGACAGGATAAGCCCTGGATTAATTTCAACGGTTTGCCTCAGGTACTCTTTCTTTCTGAAATTATGAAAAGATCAGGAATCGATACCTGGATTTCTTGTCGTGAAGAACAACGTGATAATTTCGAATCGCAAGGATTAAAAACCATCAGCGATCGTATTTTGAACTTCGGACCACTTGGAGGAATTGCAAGCGCTTTTATGACCGATCCAAACACGGCATGGTTGGTACTTGCAAGTGATATTCCACTATTTGATGAAGCAATGCTTCTTGAATTAATGACTGCAAGGCAAACCGGCGGCAGCGCCACTTCATTCGTAAGTCCGCATGATGGCATGCCCGAACCATTGGCCGCAATTTGGGAACCGCGCATCTATCAGCAAATCATGCAATTTATTTCATTGGGTTATACGTGTCCGCGCAAAGTGTTGATGAATACCTCTGCCCATTTGATTCAAGCAACAATTCCTGAAAAACTCATGAATGTGAATACGCCGGGAGACCTCGTGAATATGCACAACCTCAAATCGAAAGCATGAAATTTGTCGGTTGTACGTTCTTACTTCTCGCATTTAGCATCGGTTGTCACAAAAAAAACAACCAGATTGTCCCAATTCAAATCATCGATACAGGTTTGGATATTCGAATCAACGATGTGACACTTCAGAATGATACTACCTGGATTTTGGGCGGCGGAATTCGCGATGTATCAGGTTATATCCTGCGATCACGGAATCAAGGAAACTCCTGGCAGACCTACCAGAGCGAATTTCCAAAGAGCATTTACAGAGTAAAATTCCGCGATGAACTTCACGGCTTTGCTGGTGGTGATTTTCTGCACATGTGGACAACATCAGATGCGGGGCAAACATGGAGTTTTTATTGGCTCGGAAATCAGGTTCCATTCAATGGAGAGGACAGACCGGCAATTCGGGATTTTGAATTCGTCGATGAATCAAATTGGTACTTCTGTGGTGGCGAAAATCTGGGTGAAGGCGTGCTTTATTCGAGCAATAACGCAGGCAATTCGTGGGAGTTCAAAATCACCGGAAATGAAATGCGTTGCATGGATGTATC
>JBJXFC010000055.1:0-2872 GCA_046153915.1 Flavobacteriales bacterium | reverse complement strand
GCTGTCAATACCACTTCATCGGGTGCACAAAGCACAATGTCCAACGCTTCGGGTGGTGATTCGATATTGATCAGTTCATCATCGGAAATAACAGGTATGGGAATTTCAAGAATTTCAACCCAGATAGAATCCACCTGACTTCTGCACCCATCTGCTGTTTCAGATTCAATGGTGTACCATCCGGTTTCTTCAGCCATGATACTTTCTGCAGTCGATCCATTTCCCCATTCCCATTCGTATTCCGGTCCAATCCAGCAATTGCTGCCTGTATTCCAGTTGATATAAAGAGCAGAATTTCCGCAAATGGTAATGGAGTCGGTGCAATTCAAAGGCACTTCGGCATCACCAATGCAGGGTTCTACGATATCGTTGGTACACGTTTCTCTGGAGTAATAATCGTAATGCGGCAAATCGAGATCAACAAGGTATCCGATAAAAATATCCTTGTTGCCCTGCGCTTCGAGATGGATCATCGAACCATAGTTTCCGATTCCACACAAGGAAGCACTGGAGTTGGGGTCCGCAAGTTCTTCGGGAGTGTAATTCGTTGTGTTGATTTGAAATCCCGGAGCACTGCCCGGCGCATGAAAAAATTTCTCAAAACTTCCTGCAATGCGCGGTTGATCTGCAGAAGATCCTACGGCAATTCCACTACAAAATTCATTGCGTGGACCGCCATATTGCCTGTTCCAAACGCGCGTACCATCGGAGTTGTATCGCGTAATGAAAACATCGCGAAAACCCGCGCTGTTAAAAAGTCCTGGCCCGAGTTCATCGGAATATTCTGTAAACACACATTCGAACAACCCGGTTATATACGCTTCGTTGGAACTGCCAATTGCAATTCCTTTGGAAGATGCATAACTATCGCTGCCGTCTTCGCGTCCCCATGTTACAGCTCCGGTAGATGAATATTTAGCGAGAAAAATACTCTGTGCTGTTGTTGTAGAAACAATCTCTGTATTCGTTCCGAAGAATATGATCTGACCAATGCTTTCACCAGTAACAAGTACATTGCCTTGACTATCACAACGAATGGCTTGAGGAAAAACGAGTGTTGCCGTAATGCGCGAAAACCATTGTTCATCGCCCGATGAATTGTATTTCAGCAGATAGCCTGCATTTTCAACGGTGTTGGTATGCACCTGATCAAATTCGATATCGCCGGAAAATTGTCCGCAGATATAGACGTTGTTGGAGCCATCCGTGCAAATGTCAGAAGGGCGTTCATCAGAACCTGCACTGCCTTGTTTTACCCAAATCCAGTTTCCACCGGTATCAAGTTTAGCAGTAAAAATATCCGCACTTGGATTGTTTCCACCGTCGTAATCCATGCTTGTAAGTGTGGTGCTGCCGAAGGTGGCAGTGCCGCGAAATTGCCCGGTGATATAGACATTGCCCGAACCATCAATGGCAACACCAGTAGCGCCATCGTTGCCAATGCCACCCGCCTGTTTTGCCCAAATAACATCTCCGTTTTGATTGACTTTGGCCACAAATACATCGCTGCTATCTGCTGCTGTTAGTGTAGTGGTTCCAAACGTAGCAGTGCCAGAAAAAAATCCCGCGATGAAGGCCTGTCCGCTGTTATCTGCCACAACCGCCGCACTGCGATCTGTGCCGCTGCCACCAAAACGTTTGGCCCAAAGGGGTATTCCATTTTGATCGTATTTGGAAAGAAAAACATCACTGCTTCCGCTGCTGGCGAGATTGCCGATATTAAAATTGGCAACGCCGGAGAAATGTCCGGTAACGTAATAGTCGTTGGTTGTAGCAACCCGGGCGATGTCCAATGCCTCGTCCAGATTGTTGCCGCCGGCTTTCCGAAGCCAATTGGTTTGAGCGAGAGTGTAGTTCGACACAAAAAGTGACAAACAAAAAAGAATGGTATTTCGAAGGAATCCTTGCAAGGTGAATGTTTCCACGGTAAAGATACCAAAATGACCTCAGATGTTGCCCGTGATCTAAAACGAGTCTCGGAATGCTAAAATGTTAAAAAACAGTTGAGCGATCTTGAGATTGAAATTTGGTTGAAAACAAGCAGGAATAGTGGTGATGGTCTTTTTAATGGACATCACTTCGAGGCCTTACTTTCGCCCAAAATTTTTTGCATGCGTATTATTGAATGTGTACCGAATATTTCGGAAGGAAAAGATAAAGCAAAGATCAATGCCATTGCGGCTGCGGCTGCGGAAGTGGATGGAGTCATGTTGTTGGATGTTGATCCGGGGGCAAGCACCAACCGCACCGTTATTACCATAGCCGGAGAGCCCGAAGCCGTTATTGAAGGCGCTTTTCAATTGATCAGGAAAGCGTCGGAACTTATTGATATGCGCTCACACAAAGGCGAGCATCCACGCCAGGGAGCTACAGATGTTTGTCCGCTGGTGCCCATTGCCGGAGTGAGCATAGAAGAATGTGTAGAGCTTGCGCGCAGATTGGGCAAAAGGGTAGGTGATGAACTGGGTATTCCAGGATACTTTTATGAATACGCAGCCCTTCATCCAGAGCGCGCCAACCTTGCCAACTGTCGCAAGGGCGAATATGAAGCATTGGAAAAAATAACCACGGCAGAATGGAAACCAGATTTTGGTCCTGCAACAGTTACTGAAACAGCAAAGAAGGCGGGAATAACCACTATTGGTGCGCGCGATTTTCTGGTGGCCTACAATGTCAATCTTAATACAACATCTACACGCAGAGCCAATGCCATAGCATTTGATATTCGTGAAGCGGGTCGAACACTTACAGATCCGAAAACGAATAAACCATTGCTCGATGAGAATGGCGAGCCCAAACGTCAGCCAGGAACATTAAAATCGGTAAAAGGAATTGGGTGGTTTATTGAAGAATACGGAATTGCACAATTATC
>JBJXFC010000054.1:0-7100 GCA_046153915.1 Flavobacteriales bacterium | reverse complement strand
TTTATGTAAAGATGAAGCAAAGAATAAATCATTGAGCCACATCAAACCAAATATTGTCTTCATTTTAGCCTTTAGCCCAATGCGAAGCGAGCAAAGAAATCTGGAAAAGCTTATTTGGGGGTCGGTTTCATTTCGATAAACGCATTCTGCTCAACCCTATATTTGTGGCTATGTCATGATCTTACCTCCTTTATTGCGAAGGGATGAGAAATGATGATGCCCTGTGTGCGTTGCGTCGTGCACAGGGTTTTTTATTTTACGTTGAAAGCTGAAAATTTGAATCGGGTGAGAGAGATTCATGGCGATAGTTGCGTTTAATTCTTGCAGAGGTAAATCAAATAGTTGACATAGGCAAGGGAAATCAGAAAATTAACATTATGCAAAAAAAAGCCGCTCCATCATGAAGCGGCTTTTTCAGTCGATATTAATTTCAACTATGCAGTCGCCATGTTCATCTTGTCCAATACATCCATCACTTCTTTCACTGCTTTGGCAGATGAAGCGAGCAATGCTTTTTCAGCATCGTTCAATTGAAGTTCGATGATTTTTTCGATACCATTTTTACCCAAAACAACAGGCACTCCGAGGTAGATATCTTTTAATCCATACTCGCCCTGCAACCAGCAGCAGCATGGGAAAATACGTTTCTGATCGCGCACAATGGCTTCTACCATTTGTGCAGCAGCAGCTCCGGGAGCATACCATGCAGAGGTACCCAACAGATTTACGATTTCACCACCACCTGTTTTGGTGCGTTCTACAATGGCATTGAGTTTTTCTTCTGATATCAATTCAGTCACCGGAATTCCGCCCACTGTGGTGTAACGTGGAAGTGGTACCATGGTATCGCCATGTCCACCCATCAACACCGCCTGAATGTCTTTTGGAGAACAATTTAATGCTTCTGCCAAAAATGCGCGGTAACGAGCAGTATCCAAAATACCAGCCATACCAAATACACGGCTGCGGTCTACTTTGGCTGTTAAGTATGCGCAATACGTCATCACATCCAAAGGATTACTAACAACAACTATTTTGGCATTGGGTGAATATTTGATCACATTTTCTGTAACCGTTTTAACAATACCAGCATTGGTAGCGATCAAATCATCACGGCTCATGCCTGGTTTGCGTGGAAGTCCGGAAGTGATCACCACAACTTCAGAATCTGCTGTTTTGCTGTAATCATCTGTGCTGCCAATGGTACGGGTATCGTACAAATTGATTGGGGCAGTTTGCCAGATATCCAGCGCCTTGCCTTCAGCAAAATTGGGTTTAATGTCCACGAGAACTACTTCATTGGCAATCTCGCGTTGCGCCAGTACATCAGCACAGGTTGCGCCCACATTGCCTGCACCTACTACGGTTACTTTCATTTTGAATCGGTAATTTTTTATTGTTTAGCCTGATCTTCCATTCTTTCAGAAAATCTACAAGGCGCGCAAATGTATATCGGAACCGATATTCAACAAGTTTGGTTACGAACATGATGTTCATCATTTCGGGTTCTTCAAATTATGATGGATTTTGCCACTTCCCTCAATTCTTCTGACATCTTCTGCATTGCGGCCTTTTATAAAGCCCTGCAATATCCAAAATGTGAAATCGTTGGTAATTCCTTTCGAGCTTTGATGAATTAGACGGACTTGGCTTCATCTTTGCTTTTCGGCATCCGTTCAAAACCAAAATACTGCATGAGAATCCTGTTTCTTGTTGTTTTTCAAATACTTGTAATCGCATTAAGCGCTCAGAAACCCGGTACCATCTGGCCAAAAGGTGATCCCGGCAAGGATTACAACCTCTACGATGCCAAAGGCCGCAAAGACGGATTGTGGATTCAGGCGCTCAAGGGCGGCAAAAATCTTTTCTCCAAAGGCTATTTTAAAAACGGTGTACCCACGGGGCATTGGGAAAAATACTACGACGATGGTGAGTTGTGGACGGTCCAGAACATCAAATCCGGTGATTCAATAGAAACCATTCTTTACCACCCCGATGGCAAAACCGTTGGTAGCAAAGGCTTTTATATCAAAAGGAAAAAAGAAGGCAACTGGAAATTTTTCACTTTGAATGGCGTGCTGATTACCGATGAAAATTACAGCGATAGTTTATTGCACGGCGTCTGCAAGTATTTCTACGAATCAGGCAGACCTTTAAAGACTGAAGTGTACAAAAAAGGCATGCGTGACGGGCCATTTACCGAGTACGACGAAAACGGCAAAAAGCGCTCTGAAGGAACCAATCTTTTAGATGAAAAAGTGGGCGATTTTATGTCCTGGTTCGAAAACGGAATTGTAGATTCGGAGGGAAAGTTTGTGAAGGGTCATATGGATGGAACCTGGATTTACAACAACGAAGACGGTTCTCCAAAAGTGGCCATCAACTACAAAATGGGGGTTGAATTCAAAAGGAAATACCAGAATGGAACCTTCAGGGAAAATTACGATAGCGGCATACCCAAGAGTGAATATGTATATGAAGACGCTAAAAAAAATGGCCCGTTTACCGAATGGTACGACAAAGGCGAATATGTGCTCGAAGAGGCTGAAGACCCGGTTATGAAAAAGGAAAATTACATGAAACAGGTACTGAAAGGCGCACAGGAAAAGGTGAAAGGCGACTACCTGAGCGACCAGTTGGAAGGAGAAGTCATCTATTACAACGAAAATGGAAGCATCCTCAAGATAGAAACCTGGAGTGATGGAAAATTGATTTCAACCCGCGGTGCAGGTCAATAGGGGTTTGTCCCAACCAGCCTCCTTTTTATCGCGATCGGCAGGATGATTGCCGAATTTGGAAATTTCGTGGAGTAATCGACAACCATTTTGGTTAATTTCGTCAGGTATTCAAGACCTTGACATTGCCAAAACGATTGCGTTATTTCCTTCTCATATCATCCATAATGCTGGTATTCTTTTCCTGTAAAAAGGAAACTCAGGACCTTTCTGGTATTGAGCTTGGGTATGATTATTTCCCCAATAAAATCGGTTCTTATGTTGTTTACGAGGTGGATTCGACTTACTACGGAGTGACAGAGGAAACTTTTAGCTACCAGATCAAAGAAGAAATTTTTGAAGAGTTTATGGATGGAGAAGGTCAGCCTGCCTATAAGGTTCGCAGATTCCTCCGTCATTTTGGCAATCAGCCCTGGGTTTTGATGGATACCTGGGTTCAAAAGCGAACTACCACCTCTGCAGAAAAAGTAGAAGAGAATATCCGATTTATCAAATTGGAATTCCCGGTAGCAGAAGGAGGCACCTGGAGTGGCAATGCCTACAATACGCTGGGCGATTGGCAGTATACCTACGAAAATGTAGATCAGCCCGCGGATATCGGCGAACTCGAGTTTGATCGCGCGCTCAAAGTGAATCAGCGCTACAATGTAAATCTGGTAGAACAACAAATTGCCTACGAAATCTATGCGTATGGCATTGGGCTTGTCTATAAACAATTTACCGATGTGGTATATCAGGGTGGCGACCCTTCTGGCATTGATGTAAGGTACAAGGCCATTGCGTATAGCAATGAGTAGTCCCATTCGCCCGGATTTCTGATTTCAGCCTTCTTGTTTTGGTATTTTTTTGCTGATTCTGTTCGGTAGCGAATGCTGTAGATTCGCATGGCTCAGCAACCTGTCTATGAACAAAATCTCCGCACTTATTCTTCTTGTCCTTATTTCAAAAATAGGCAGCGCCCAAACAGCGCCGGGCAAATACCTCATTCAGTTTACAGATAAAAACAATTCACCGTATTCGTTGTCCAATCCATCAGCCTATTTATCGCAGAACTGCATTGAACGCAGGGTCAAATTTGGATATGGGTTTAATGAACTGGACATTCCGGTAAATCCCAACTATGTGCAGGGCGTTCTGGATGCAGGATTTTCTATGCTGCATCATACCAGCAAATGGTTCAATTCGATTACGATTTCAGTAGTTGATTCCACTGTTATTGATTCCATTGTTAATCTTCCATTTGTATCGGGTGTGAAAAAATTACCTGTAACGTCAATTTCAAAAACGGTCGATAAGATTAATAAAGAAATTAACCTTAATAAAAGGGCTTCTCTGGTGAGTGTGAGTGAAAATGAAAACCAGTACGGCCCAGGTTTTCGTCAAATCGAGATGCTCAACGGACATCTTTTGCACGAGCTTGGATTCACCGGAGCCGGAATGGATGTCGCCATATTTGATGCGGGTTGGGACAAAGTCGATCAACTTCCGGCATTTGATGCCTTGCACAATGATGGACGAATTGTTATGACACGCGATTTTGTGTTCGAAGACAGCGATCCGGTTTACAATCAGAGCTCACACGGCATGTATGTGTTGAGTCTTATGGCAGGCGAAATTCGTGATTCACTTTTGGGTACAGCACCCGATGCCAATTATTTTTTATTCCGCACAGAAAATCCAGGTAGCGAATACATAGTGGAAGAAGACAATTGGGTGGCCGCAGCAGAACTTGCAGATAGTCTGGGCATCGATGTCATCAACAGCAGTCTTGGCTATTCTTTGTTTGATGATACGCTGATGAATCACACCTATGCGGATATGGATGGCAACACAACCAGATGCACCATCGCGGCAGATATCGCAGCCAGCAAAGGAATTCTGGTGGTGAACAGCGCGGGCAACAGTGGCAATAGTCCCTGGCATTATATCACAGCACCAAGCGATGGCGATAGTGTTTTATGTGTCGGTGCGGTAAATGCGGATCGTCATCGGGCTGCATTCAGCAGTTTTGGTCCGGCTTCGGATGGTGATGTAAAACCCAATGTATGTGCCATGGGATTTGCATGTGTGATAGCGGATCTGGATAGTACCATTCGCACGGGCAATGGCACGTCTTTCAGTTCTCCAATCACTGCAGGACTTGCCACGTGCCTCATGCAGGCATTCCCCGATAGAAATAACATCGAAGTGTTGCACGCCATAGAGCAAAGTGCGCATCGGTATTCGACTCCTTCAGACAGCATTGGCTATGGTATTCCTGATTTCTGGAAAGCGTATTTAATTCTTCAGGGAAATTCTCAGCCATACACCGAAGCCATTTATGCAGTGACTTATCCAAATCCCTGCACCACTGAAATGAATGTGATTGTGCATACCGAAAACCCCTGTGAAACCGAATATCAGATTTTTAATGTCGTAGGCCAGCGGATATTTGAAGGCCGCGGATTCGTGGCAAGCGGTGAGGTGGGCGTGCTAAAGCTCGACACTTGCATTACTCATTTGCCACCGGGCGAATACGGCTTGCATCTTCAGGATAGATATCGCCATGGCTATTTGAGATTTGTGGTTATAGACTAGCAGCACAATTTATTTTGCAATTGGGTAATTGTAAAACGTACAATTAGTATATCTTCGTTTTCTAATGACCACATCTATGAGAAGAATTTTTACTGCTGTTGTTTGTTTGATGGCTGCATCTGGTGCTTTTGCTTTTGATGTCACTTTTCGTCTGGACATGCACAATAGCACTGGTTACACCACGCCCGAAGTGAACGGTACCTTCAACAATTGGTGCGGCAGTTGTGCTGCTATGACGGATGCAGATCAGGACGGGATTTGGGAAAAAACCATTTCTATAAATGCGGGTTCGTATGAATACAAGTTTTCGTTTGATAGTTGGGCTGGTCAGGAAGATCTGATTCCGGGCACGCCATGCACCGTTACAGCAGGTCAGTACACCAACCGTGTATTGGATGTAAGTGGCAATGAAGTGCTCGACCTTGTTTGCTGGGGACAATGTTCTACCTGCATACCCGAAAACACAACAGACTGGACCTTGATCTGGGCAGATGAATTTGATGGCACAGCTTTAAATACAGAAGACTGGACGCCCGAAATAGGCAGTGGTGGCTGGGGCAACAACGAGTCACAATACTACACGGGTAATTCCACAAACGTGAGCGTCTACGGCGGCAAATTGTATATCACTGCGATTGAGGAGCAAATAGCAGATGCGGACTACACCTCAGCCCGTTTGATTACACGCGATAAATTTGAATTTCAATATGGAAAATTGGAAGCGCGCCTGGAATTGCCAACCGGACAGGGAATCTGGCCGGCGTTTTGGATGCTGGGCGCTAATTTTGATGAAGTGGGATGGCCATTGTGTGGAGAAATCGATGTGATGGAACACGTGAACGATGAGCCAGTAACGCATGGTACTGCGCATTGGCTCAACAACAATCATGTTTACAAAGGCACATCATTTCCGGTAGAGACAGATGATTTTCACACCTATGGAATTATCTGGGATGAAACACATATTCAGTTTTATGTAGATGACAATATCTACTATGATTACATCTACTCACAAAACACAAATTCATCCGTGAGTTTTAATCAGCCGTTTTTCCTATTGCTGAATGTAGCAGTGGGCGGCAACTGGCCTGGTTATCCTGACAATTCAACAGAATTCCCCGCAACGATGACGGTAGATTATGTGAGAATGTACCAGGAAGGTGGAGTTTCGACTCAAGACATAGAAGTTGCAGCAAAACTTTCAGTATATCCGAATCCATCTGAAGATTTTGTAATTGTCTCGAATACTACGAATGAAGGATTTACTTCGTATGAAATTTTGAATTCACTTTGCGAACTTGTAGAATCTGGTGCTATGGCGCAGGGTGATGTGCGCATTTCAACAACACAACTTGCTTCGGGTATTTACACCGTGCGTTGTAAGAGTTCGCACGGAGTGCGCTCTGCACAAATAGTGAAGAAATAATTATCCCAAATAAACGCGGGAGAAGACGATTTGTCCATTTTCGATTACAAGTAATTCTGCAATATCACTGTCATCTTCGTGAGGCACTTTCCGGGTGTATTCAATGAAGACACGGTTTTCATTTGCCGTCAGTGATTTTTCGATGTACTGCAATTCCGGCAGGCGGTCGAAGGCATCTTTCCACCACACACACAGCGATTCTTTTCCTTTAATCAGGCCATTGGTTTCCGGTTGACGTTGTTTGAGTCGGGGGCTGAAATGTTCTGCGGAATCGTGGTATAGCGCCAGGAGATTTTCCAGATGGTGTTCATTGAATGCCTGAAGCCACTTTCGGGCGATTTGGATAGACGAGGGATCAGCTT
>JBJXFC010000049.1:0-19060 GCA_046153915.1 Flavobacteriales bacterium | reverse complement strand
TTTAAGAAAGGTGTGGAACATCTTGCATCACGCATATCTGCACCGGTCATTCCTATTCACTTTCACAATGTGCAGGGCACGCCATTTACGTTTCGTGCGGGCAAAAAGAAAATGGAGCGGTTGTCATTCGGCAATATCCGCAAAGAAGTGCTTGTTGCCATTGGCGCTCCAATGAATGGCGGTATTACGGCATTTGGCCTTCGCCAGAAAATCAAAGAACTGGAGGTAAGCAATTTTGATTTGCATTTAGGCAGGATGAAATCTCTGGATCTTATTTTGAAGGATCAGATTGGTCACCTCGATGAAGGTAAGTGGAACATACACGATCAAACTCTGAAGTACTCAGAATTGCATGCCCGACTTCAAGCTATGGATGGCGTGTTGAAAGACCTCCTGAAGGATGATATTACGGCTGCGCTGCTTCTTCCCAAGTCTATCGATTCGATGGTTGTGCAATTGTGGATGCTTACTCACAAAAAAGTAATCGTTCCCATTGATTCATCTTTCACAAGCGAAGAACAATTTTATGTGATGAACCGATCTGGTGCACGAACCATCATTACCACCCGCGATATTGCTTTTACGCGCTATGCACCGACAGCAGATCGGATTGTTTATATCGAGGATGTCCTTAAGTCGATGGAGACAGGCCAGCCCATTCATGTTATCTGTAAGCACATCATAAGTATGCAGCGTGGAGTGAAATCTCTCTTCGCTCCGGCTACAAGAATGGACGAACCAGTTGTTATTTTGTTTGAACGGAAAAACAAAGAGGAGATGCGGTGCGTTTCTCTCACGCACCGCAATTTGCTTGCGGTAATCCACGGACTACGGCAGATCTATTTTTTTGAAAAAGGCAGTCATTGGATGTCCAATTTACCACTGCATAATTCCTTCGGATTTGTACTTGAATTGTTGATGCCTGTTCTCCATGACATTTCCCTGCGAGTAGTTAGTCAGAATGTAGGTGAGGAAGAATTTATGGGAGAATTGGAGCGTTACAAACCCTCAGTCGTTATTGCAACTCCAATACAGTTAGAGCTGATAGCCGGACTTTCTCAAAAGAGAAACATCCCTTTTCTTACACATGTTTTTACAGCCGGATTGCATCCCGAAAATCATCAGGTTGAAACGCTAACTCAGCGGGGTATTGATGTGATGGTTTGCGCCGGCATGAACGAAACGTCTTCTGTTTTTGCAGTCAATCTGCACAATTACAGAGGCAAAGACATTGCAGGTAAATGGATGGAACAGGAGAATAGAAATGAAGACTCGATCGGGAAACCATTGCCGGGAGTGGCTTTACGTGTTTGTGATGCAGGTGGAATAGAATTGTTAGTTGGTGAGGAAGGTACAATTTGGATATCTGGTTCAGCAATTGCCCCAACGATTAATGACGAAATTCAATGTCATGCAAAGCTCGTTGATGGATGGTTCAATACAGAGCTCAAAGGTTCGCTTGATCATCGCGGATTTGTGCGCATAGCACATGTTGAATAGTCTAAACGAATGCAGTGAAAGGAAGGTTCACACCCTTATCGGATAACGTTGACATGCCCAACAAGTTTTTCCCGTCTCTCGAGAGTATCGTATTCAATTACCCAGACGTAGGTGTCGTTTTGGACATAGTACATTTCACTTACACCCCCGAGCCAGACATCTTCGATATCCGTTGATTCGAAAATCTTAACTCCCCAACGATCGAAAATTTTCATACTGAATCCTTCTATGTTGTCTCCGTAAGCGCGAAAAACATCGTTGATTCCATCGTTGTTTGGAGTGATGGTATTGGGCACCCAGAGCGGGAAGTAGGGTTTCACAAAAACGGAATCTTTGGCAATGCATCCAAATCCATCTGTAACGAAAAGGTAATAGACCGTTGGTGTATCTGGAGATGCTACCGGATAGGGACAATCGGTGCAAGACAATCCTGCAGAAGGCCACCAGGTGTAATCCAGACCAAATGCATTTCCAAAAAGTTGTGCAGAGCCCGGATAGTCGAAATATTGATCCGGGCCGGCGTCTACTTGCGGTTGATCGAGCACAGCCATGTACAAGCTGTCTGTGTCGATGCAATTGTTTTCATCGACTCCGGTAACCACATACCAAACGGAATTGAGAGGGGCAAGAGATGTACTTGCTTCATAAGGAGGGAATGCCCAGTCTGTTGGTTCCCACGAATACGTTATTGCACCGGTTGCTGTTGCGGCCCAGGTGCTGCCATAACAAATGGTTCCGCCTTCAGAGGCAATAACTTCTGGAGTTACCACATTAACTGTAACCTGATCGGTACCGCTACCACACGCATTGGTAATAAGAACGGAATAGGTAGTGGTGATCAATGGAGAAGCCACTGGATTTTGAATGGCGGGATTGCTCAGCGTGTTTGAAGGCGTCCACAGCCAGAAATTGCCATCTTGTGCCATCAGCGCTATCGAACTTCCTTTGCACAATTGTACATTCGGATAAACCTCGCCACCTGGTGCAATTGCAATAACGGTTACTGTAACATTTTCGGATACCTCACACCCTTCGGATGTTGTAATATCAACGGCATAGTTAGTTGTTACAATGGGTGATGCAATGGGGTTCGCAATAGTTGATTGATTCAGTCCTGTTGCTGGACTCCATTGGTATTCTGCACCGCCTGTTGCATTGAGTTGTGTATTGTCGCCAACACAAATGGTCACGTCTTCGGAAATGTCTGTATCCGGTGTGAAAAGCACGACCTGAACAGACGCAGTATCCGTTTCGCACTCGTTCGAGTCCACAACATAATAAGTAGTTTCATCAACCGGAGTTGCAATTGGGTTTGGAATATTTGTGGACGACAAAGTGCTGTTATCAAGCCAAAATAGATTTGCGCTTCCGCTTGCATTTAGTTGAATGCTTTGTCCGAGGCAAACGGGGTCGATCGGATCAATGGCGGGATTAACACCGGGCAAAACGGTTATTGAAATCGTTGTGGTATCACCTTCCAGGCATTCGGCATTGTCGAGACCAATAAGTGTTATGGTGAATTCACCATTTTGTTCGTAGATGTGAGTGGGTTCAAATACGGTAGAGGAATCTCCATCACCGAAATACCAGATGTAGTCTGTTGCTCCGCTCGATAGATTGTTGAATGATACAGGAGAGCCCTCACAAACTTCATTGGGACCGTCAATTTCTACAACGGCGTTGACAGTTCCAAGATCAAATCGAAATACGGCAATGTTGCATCCAAAACTGGGGTTGTCGTTGCTCCAGGCTCCAGGTGTAGTGGGGAAGTCGCTGTTGCCCTGGCATCCCGCGCATACCGCTTGAAAAACACTTCCGTTTTTATCGAATCGCGAAGTACCTCCATCAACGTGCTCTGAGCTTTCACTTCCTCCAAGAAAAGATCCATATACAAGAGATTGCGCTTCAGGTGAGAGCACACACAAATAAAAATCGCTGCCATCCGTTGTGGATTGAAATGCGTCTGCCGTTATCGGAAGTCCTTCTGTGGTGCTGTATTGGGCATAGCAGTCGTACACTAGTTGACAATAGGTATTTACTTGTCCTCCCCATCCACTAATGTATATCTGATCGCAATCACTTACAAGAAATGCTGTTGGGGAAATGTCAATTTCTCCGCTGCCTGTGCCAATTGTGGTACTCCAAGCCAGGGTCGTTAATGAAGCAGAATATTTCCTTACAAATTGTCCACTGTTGGCTTGTCCATAACAACCAGCGGTAATGGGCATACTACCAGCGGTTTGGCCATAAACAAAAACATTGTCACCTGCATCGGTCTGCACAAAATACACCTGATCATATTCAGAAGTACCAATAAAAGTGCTTGCGTCCATGTTGTGAGTGACTGCATTTACGCGAATAATAAAGCCATCCGTATTTCCATTGTGACTGGCATCATGAGGCACTCCGCTCGTGGGAAAATTGCTGCTTTGTGTACCTCCTGCAAGAAGAATGGCTCCTGCGCTATTAAACTCTACAGCGTAGCACGCGTCCGATTCTGATCCACCCACATAGGTACCCCAGAGAAGGGATGTTAGATTTTCACTTAGGCAAAACAGAACGCCGTCTGAATCGCCTCCACCGTAAGTCGACTGGAATGCATCATTCACAGGAAAGTCATCACTTCGGGTTACGGAAGAAACGAAGATATTATTACTTTCATCGATGTTCACTTCACCCCGAAAAGCATCACCATAATTGTAGAATAATTCATTGGCATAATTTAATCCGTCATTATCTGCACCTCCTATGAAGGTAGATGCGGTCAATGTTCCATCCGGATTAAATTTGGTCAGGAAAATATCCGTTCCCTGATCCTGCACTCCGGTAAAAAAATTGGAGGCATTCATATCGAGGTATGTTCCACCTGCGAAGGCAGGCTGATAAGAAGAAGCAGTTGTTGGGAAATTGCTGCTTCCGGTTACACCCATCACAATAAAATTGTCATTGCCGTCTGCCACAATGCTGTGGGGTGCATCTTGCCGGCCACCGCCCAGGTAAGTGCTAAAGAGGAGGGTTGAGCCGGTATTGTCGAATTTTGATATTGCAGCGTCAAAAACGTTGGATCCGCCCGCACTGAAATCAATCTGGTAAGCACCAAGCGTGATGGGATAACCACTGGAATAAACATTCGCCCCGCTGATGAGATTGCCTTGGCTGTCGTCGCATGCAGTGAATCCGAAATTGCTGGCAGTAGAGCCGATGTAAGTAGAAAATGCAATTTCCGGATCGATAATTAAATCAAATGCCGGGTCATAATCACCTAGCTCAAATTTCAAGTTGTTTTTTTCAAGAACAAATTTCACCGTTACTTCGGAGATATTCCCCTCAATCAATTGATAGGCGAAAGGAGCTAATTCGGTGAGGGTATTCACGCTGGTTTTAATCTGTAAATTACCATTTTCAAGAGAAAGATCTACATCCCCCTCAAACACCATGGAAATGACTTGTGCATTGCTCCCAGGGTGAACAATGAAATCGTATTTAACAGCGTTGTTTTTGGTATACAGCACCAGATCAACCCCATCGTACAATTCTGAGTAGTCGATACGCTGATAAGAGGCACAATGGCTTGCCCACTTTGAGGTATCCTTGTCCAGGTAATAGTTGTAGTAAGGGATGTCTGGTTTCTTGCCCAAAGTTTCTGCCGCCTGGCTCCCACTAAACGAAACACGGTAAGCGTGTTGCCTGCAAATGGGTGAGGGATTTTTTTGACCGCTAACCGGGTGGAGATAATCAAGAATGGCTGGATCGTAAAATTGCCATGTGAATGCATCTTGCTCAAGCCAGAGGGCGCCAGCAGGCAGGTCTGCACGAAAAGCAACCTGATCTGGCCATTGGCCTTTATTTTCAATAAATTGAGCTCCAAGCCGGGTTGAACCCAACCAGCATAACAACGTTATGAGAAGCAGTTTATGATACATCAGAACATAGGCTAGACAAGATTGCCCGCTTTTTAGTTGTCGCAAAAGGATGAAAGCACTAAAATCGAGTAAAATTAAGTCATTTGGAGTCGAAAATGAACTTAATTCCGAAATGGATGGCGAATAAAATGAGGGCACTTTTTTAATCCGCCGGGTAGGGTAATTCCATAGATGTCAGTACCGTGCAGGTCAAAGCGGAAGTCCTGTTTGTATCGTTGAAGTTTGTCAAAATGAAATCGACCGTATTCAAATGGAACTTTCTATATTTGGCCGCCTTTTTTTATTTCCTTACAAATCAATTCAAACAAATGAAAAAAATCTACTTGCTTGCTTTTTCTATTTGTGCAATACTGAGTGCATCAGCACAATATAAGTATGCACCGGCAGCACTCGGTCGCTCAGCAGAGCGCGGTGGTATTACCGTTTCTAACCAATACCAGCTTCCAGAAAATCGTGTGACGATCTGGGAAAGTGATGTGACTAACTGCGCCGATTTTGTTACCGGTACAGCAAACGAAGATGCTGGACTTACTCAATTTGTCGATGGTGTGTTCTTCGTTTGTGGAACGGACGGCGCTACTGGCCCTGCTGCTATCGATCCAATTGCATCCACTTCTGGTGGCAATTTTATGTGTGTTGACTCTGACGTTTTTGGAGGTTCTATCGGTGGCGATTACATCGAAAACTGCTGGTTCCAGACTGCTAATGCGATCAACTGTTCAGCTTATGATCACGTTTCGATCAAATTTGAAAACTTCTACCGCATGTGGGATGGTGGTGCAAGTGATGGCAACGAATACTGCCTGGTTGAAATTTCTACGGACGGCACTACCTGGCCAGACCTTACTACTTTCGAAGTTTCTGAAGCTCCGGCTGGCACACGTTTCGAGTTGTGGCCAACCATGGAGACTCAGGATCCTGTAATCAACCCAACAGTAAAAGTATTTGACATTTCTGAAGTTGCTGCTAATGCGCCTCAGGTTTGGATTCGTTTCCGTTGGAAAGGTACCTGGGGTTATGCCTGGATGGTAGACGATATCGAAGTTTTCGAAACATTGGAAAACGACCTTACAGCTGTAAAAGCATTCAATGGTGATATCCTGGCTGATTACGAGTACGTTGAAATTCCAGAAAGTCAGCTTACAGATCTGGTTTGTGGAGTTATCATAGACAACTATGGTTACACTGACCAAACTGTTGATGCCACATTTAACTTCGATGGTGGACCTCCTTTCACCGCTGGTGATACTTACCTTGCCACATCTACAGATACAACCTGGACTGCGGCTCAGACTGTAACAGGAGTTGGAGATCATACATTGAACGTGTCACTTCCAAATGACGATGACAACACTTTCAATTCAACTTCAAAAAACTTTGAAATTACCACTGGTTGGTACAATCAATGTTCTGATGAGCCGCTGACACAACGTGGTTTTGATCAGGATGATGAAATTGCTATTGGCAATGTGTATGTGATCAATGCAGATGCAGAAGCAACAGGTATTCAGGTATACTTCGGTACAAATACTTCGGATGATGTTGTACTTCAGGCTGTTGTTCACCAAATGATTACCAGCATCCAGGACATGGAAGAATATGTTGCTTTCAGCGAAGAATTTGTTCTTGATGGATCATTCATTGACAACGGTTACGTTAGCATCGGTTTCGGTGGCAACGATGGAAGTGGTGCAGTGACCTTAACTGCTGGAAACGCTTATGTAGTTGAAATCCGCAAAATGGAAAACAATTCTGACCGCTTGTACTTGCGTGCTGATCAATTGGACGACGATTTGTCTACTGCATGTTACGGCCCATTTGGTGCTGGTGATGCTATCAACTGGTACAACGGTTGGTCATTCAGCCCTGCAGTTCGTTTGGTGCTAGATGATGAGTCTATTCTTCCTTTGTTGCCAACTGGTATTTCTGAGTTGAGCGCAAATGACGTAATCGAAGTTCAACAGAATCGTCCAAACCCTGCTGATGTATCTACTGTAATCAACTACAACCTGAAATCTTCTGAGCGTGTGACCATCACCGTTCGTGATATGACGGGTCGTATCGTGAAAACAGAAAACCTCGGCAACCAATCTCAGGGCGCTAAGAGCTATGAGTTGAATGTTGCTGACCTCGGTGCTGGTATGTACACTTACACTATCACTGCGGGTGAGGTTTCTTTGACTAAAGAGATGATTGTTAAATAATTAGATTGATAAATCTCAGAAAAGGGCTCCTTCGGGGGCCTTTTTCTTTTGGCGGTCGTTTCAGAATGGGAATAGAATTTTGTAACACACGGAAAATAAACGACATGCGTGGTTTTATTGCACCACATGCGCAGCCATTGGAGGAATTAACAACTCACAAAAAAGTACAATCTGCGATGCAGCAAAGCCATTTTTTCTGTATCACTGGTAGGGGCAAATCGCCCTTTGCATGTACATTGGCCACGGTCAAAATAATTAAAACCAATTTTTTTGTGATGAAAAAGATTTTTACACTTACCTCAGCATTTGCTTTTGCTCTGTGCGCTATGTCGCAACAGAAAGTAACTGTGGCCAATCAGCCGCAGCGCGCAGTCTATCCACGTTCGTCTTCAGAAACGGAAATAGCTGTTGCACTAGATAAAGGACGCGCCAGTATAGAAGCTATGGCGAATGTGAACCGCGGTGGCGGAGTTTTTTCAGAAGATTTCTCAAACGGACTTGCTGGCCAAAACGGAGCATGGACGGCACAGGATTCTGGTGGAGGGACCATTTGGATGATGGCTGATGCCAACAGCCCGGCAGGTTTTTACTCAGATCCGGCTGAAGCATTGACCTCTACCACAGCAGCCAACGGGTGGGTTATTTTCGACTGTGATTTATTTCAAGGCGGTGAAATTGCTACCAACAATCCCGCAGAAGATGTAAGTGGTTATCTCACTTCACCAGAAATAGATTTTACATCAATGTCAAGTGTTATTCTCGAATTCCAACAGGCGTTTCGCTATTGCTGTTTCGATGCACTTCCACTCTTTGTTGAAGTAACCAATGATGGAACAAACTGGGTTGTGTTTAATGCAGCTTCAGAGTTTACTGGTGGTGCCAATGACGCATCAGCAAACCCACTCGTTACCATGATTGACATTTCCGGAGTTGCAGCAGGCCAGGGCAATGTAACCATCCGTTTTGGATGGCAGGCCAATGGCAATTCGACACATTCTCACTATTTCTGGGGAATTGATGACATTACAACCTACGAAAACCCAATAGAAAATGACGTAGAGGTTTCTTATGTTTCCAATGGCGATATTTTCAACGATTTTGAATACCGTTGTATCGCCCTGGAACAGGCTATTCCGTCTGCTGATGGTGGTCTTACCATTGGAACAATCTACCAGAATATCGGTACTGTTTCTCAGGTTGCAACCGTAACCGTTGAAGTTTTGAATTCAGATCAAACTGTTATCGCCACGGCCACTGACAATCTTACAATTCCATCAAACAGTGACCTCCTAAATCCTGGTGATCCAATCGACACATTGTTTGTACAAACTGGATGGGAACCAACAGTAGCCGGTCAGTACTACGCCAGAACTACTATTTCTTACGCAGGAACAGACGAAACACCGGAAAACAATACCATGATCAAATCATTCCTTGTTGTGGATGGTGAGTATGGTCAGGATGATCCTGCTTTGATCAACGGTCAAATGGATCCATTTACTCCTGCTACTGGCGATCCTTTCGCTCCGGTTGGATATGGCAACTACCTTTCGATGTTCAATGATGGCTCTATTGCTGGCGGAGTGAGTATTCGTTTCGACAATTCTACAGATGATTTTTGCCCGATTGTCATTCAACTTTTGAAACAGAATACAGACTATAACCTCACGGATGCAGATTATATCGGTTATGAAGAGTATACAGTTCAGCCTTCCTTTGTTCCTACAGGAAATTCTGCTCAATTCCCGGTTTACCTTCCTTTTGAAGACGTTGTTGATCTTGAAGCTGGTTCACGTTACTTTGCATGCGTTCAAACGGATTCTGAAACAGAAGAACAACTTTCTGTGAAAGCAATTGCTGAAAATGATGCAGACTTCAGCACGGGTATCTGGGCTGAAACTACGGAGGGTGATTTCATCTGGTTCTTTGGATTGGGTGGCACTACTGATTTTTCACCTGCTGTTCGCCTCATACTTTATGAATTTATCGGAACGGAAGAAGAAGAAAGCAAATTGCTTGAGTCTTTCACTGTGAGTCCAAATCCTGCTTCAACTGAGGCCCGTATTTCTTTCGGACTTGTAGCTGCATCTTATGTTGCTTACGAAGTGCGTGATGTAAACGGTAAATTAATTGAATTCGCCAACATCGGCCAGTTCAATCAGGGAACCAATAGCTATGCGCTCAACGTGAGTGATTACGCTGCTGGCAACTATGTAGTAAACCTGGTGCTCGACGGCAACAAAATGTTCAGCCGCCAAATCAGTGTTGTGAAATAAGACCACAATTAATTGGATTTATTAAGAGGCCTTTCGTTATTGAAAGGCCTCTTTCTTTTTAGAAGTATTCACACCGGATAGATACCTTTGCAACAATAAATCCTGCCTGGTGAAAATTCACACTGATTTTTCTCATTTTAAAAATAACCGGAATTCCATTGTCACCATTGGCACTTTTGATGGTGTTCATCCAGGCCATCAGAAAATAATTGAACGGGTTCACCACTTGGCGCAGGCATCGGGAGTTGAAAGTGTATTGCTTACATTTTATCCGCATCCCAGAATGGTTTTACACCCGGAAGATCATGATTTGCGGCTGCTGAGTACACCGGAAGAAAAGGCAGAACTGCTGGAATCAACTGGAATAGATCATTTGATGATTTACCCTTTTTCGCCTGAATTCGCTCGTTTATCTGCATTCGACTATGTGCGTGATTTGTTGGTGAATGGCTTAAAATCACACACCGTTGTGGTGGGATATGATCATCGGTTTGGAAGAAATCGGGAAGGTGATCACACTACGTTGGTTGAGTTGGCCGAAGTATTTGGATTTGAAGTGGAAGAAATTTCTCCGGAGATGGTAGATTCAGTCAACATCAGCTCAACTAAAATCAGGCAGGCACTTTACGGAGGTCATATTCTGGAAGCCAATAAATACCTGGGCCGGCCTTATTCGATGCGTGGAAAAGTGGTGCACGGCGACAAGATTGGCCGGCAGTTGGGTTTTCCGACCGCCAACATCGACCTGAACTATAAATACAAGCTCATTCCAGCCCATGGAATTTATGCTGTGAAAGTCGATATCGGAAGTGAGACGTTTAACGGAGTCATGAATATTGGTGTCCGGCCAACCACACACACCAGGTCGGAAGTCACATCAGAAGTGTATGTCCTGGATTTTGATCGCGACATTTATGGACAACAAATCACGGTTAATTTCGTAGACCGAATTCGGGATGAAATGAAATTTGGCTCGATTGATGAGTTAAAAGAAAAAATACAAACCGACGTTATCCGGGCCAGAGCATTATTTGAAATTTAGTTTTTACATATCGTTTTTGATTCTTCTTTTCACAGCAAATGCGAAAGGCCAGGTCCTGGAGCCCGATTCACTCAGGAAGATGAAGGTTTTTTATTCCATCTCAGAAGGAGAAGATAATCCGCTGGAAGTATACCGACTCGACCTCAGCAAACAGAAACTCAAAAGTCTGCCAGACGCAATATTTCAATTCCCCAATTTACAGGAGCTGATTTTAGACAAGAATAAATTGACGGCCTTGCCCACCGAATTGGGCCAGTTGGTAAACCTGCAGATTTTAAGAGCAAGCCAGAATGAAATTGATTCCATTCCACCGGCATTGCTGGAACTCAAAAACCTTCGGATTCTTGATCTTGGCGACAATCTTATTGAGAAAATCCCCAACGACATCGATCACCTCGTAGCCCTCGAGTCGCTCATCTTGTGGGATAATCCTATTGAACAATATCCATCAAGTCTGGGTGATATGGCTTCGCTTAAATTTTTGGATTTGCTTCACAATCAAATCAGTTACGATACCCGCGACCGTCTTAAATCTCTTTTACCGGATACAAAAATCATCACTTCCGAGCCCTGTTCTTGTCAGGATGGAGAATAAATAATGGTTTTTTGATCAGTGGTTTGAAAAAGGCCTTTTGCATTCTACTTTAGGCCCATGAAGCTAACTGATTTTTTCAAGCAATACAATCCTCGCCAGATCAATCGACCTTATATGATCGCAGAGGCCGGTGTAAATCACGAAGGTTCCATGGACCTTGCCAAAAGACTTATTGATGAAGCCGCAGAAGGTGGCGCTCAGGCAATCAAGTTTCAGACCTATAAAGCAGAAACGATAGCCAGCAAGGATTCTCCATATTACTGGGATATTACCAAAGAACCCACGCGTTCGCAATTCGAGTTATTCAAGAAATACGACAAGTTCTGGAAGAAGGAATACGAAGAACTTGCGCGCTATTGCGAAACAGCCGGCATCGAATTTCTAAGCACCCCTTTCGATGTGGAGAGTGCGACATTTCTGAATGACATCATGCCTGTTTTTAAAATAAGCAGCAGTGATCTTACCAATCTGCCCTTCATCGAATACCAATGCCGTTTTGGTAAACCCATCATATTGTCTACCGGTGCAGCTTACAAATGGGAAGTGATGCAGGCGGTGGAAACCATTGAGAAATATGGCAATCCACTCTGTCTGATGCACTGCGTATTGAATTATCCGACGATGGATGAGAACGCAAATCTCGGAATGATCAAAGACATGATTCGCCTTTTCCCCAATGTTGTTCCCGGCTACAGCGATCATACTTTGCCCAAAGACATGCACACATGCGAAGTTGCAACCTTGCTTGGTGCGGCAGTGATAGAAAAACATTTTACGCATGATAAGACACTGCCAGGAAACGACCATTATCATGCAATGGACAAAGAAGACCTGAAACATTTTTGGAAACGCATGGACCGCACGTTTGAACTCATGGGTACATTCGAAATGACAGCGCTCGAAAGTGAGGCACCTGCCCGCGCCAACGCACGCAGAAGTCTGGTTGCAGCGAAAAGTATTCCATCCGGCAAAGAAATCACCATGGAAGACCTCACCTGGAAACGCCCGGCCAGCGGCATTTCTCCTAGGGATATCAAACAAGTACTCGGCAAAAAAGCAGTGCGTGATATCGAAGAAGACGAAGTGATGAAGTGGAATTTTATTGTTTAATTCCAGTCAACAAACAAACAACAACGAAGCAATTACCATGCGATACAAACAACTTTCAAAAGAATTTTATACAGGCGCTAGAAGCCGTTATGCTGCACAAATGAAGAAGGGCGGACTGGCAATATTCTGCAGCAACGATGTTTATCCAACCAGTGCGGATGGCCACATGCCATTTAAGCAGGCGAGCGATATTTTTTATCTTTCTGGTGTAGATCAGGAAGAATCAATTCTGGTCATTTTTCCGGATGCATTCAGCAGTGCACAGCGCGAAATGTTATTTCTGAAAGAAACCAGTGAGCACATTGCAGTGTGGGAAGGTGCAAAATTGACCAAGGAACAAGCCCGCGCGCAGACGGGTGTTCAAACTATTTATTGGCTCACTGATTTCGAAAAAGTCCTTCGTGCGCTGTTAGCTGAGGCGGGTTGTGTTTATTTAAATGACAATCAGCATACGCGTGCAACAGTAGAAGTTGAAACACGTGAGATGCGTTTTTCAAAATGGTTTCGCGAGAAATTTCCGCATTTCGAAATAGTGCGAAGTGCGCCAATACTGCATCAGATAAGGGCTGCGAAAGATAAAGAAGAAATTGCTCAGCTACAACGCGCTATTGACATTACCCGCGCAGGGTATGAGCGTGTGATGAAAATGATCAAGCCCGGTGTGATGGAATATGAACTGGAGGCAGAATACATGCACGAGTTTTTAAGAAGTGGATCAAGAGGGTTTTCATACACACCCATTATTGCTTCCGGCTCCAGTGCCTGCGTGTTGCATTATGTTGACAACGACAAACCGTGCAAGGATGGCGATTTGTTGTTGATGGATGTAGGAGCAGAATACGGCAATTACAATGCGGATATGACGCGTTGTATTCCGGTAAATGGGAAATTTTCTCCAAGACAGAAAGACGTTTACAATGCTGTTCTGCGCGTTATGAAAGGAGCCAAATCCACTTTGAAAGCCGGAGTCCTGATGAACGAATACCACAAGCAGGTGGGTGAGATGATGACCAAAGAACTGGTGGATTTGAAATTGATTTCGTTGGATGATGTGAAGAGTCAAAACCCGGAGTGGCCAGCTTATAAGAAATATTTTATGCATGGAACTTCACACTTCCTTGGTCTCGATGTGCATGACGTTGGTGATTGGACAAAACCCATTCAGGAAGGATTTGTCTTCACAGTAGAACCCGGAATTTATATTCCGGAAGAAGGACTTGGAATTCGAATAGAGAACAATGTTGTTGTTAAGAAAGGAGAATGCGATGATCTCTTCAAAGACTTCCTTATCGAGGTTGATGAGATCGAGTCTTTTATGAATTCCTGATCACACATAGAATCATTCCGGTTTCCAGATCGTAAATTCTTTTTCGATGTGAATGCCATTTCCAGTAACCAGGATGAAATATTTTCCGGTGGGAAATAGATGGGTATCCAGGTGAAACGGCATAGTGCTATATGCAATTTGAACATGCTGTTGCATACCGAGGAAATCATTGCTTAGCACAGTTACTTCCAAGGGTTCAGAAGTGTTTGACCAAATGGAGAAATGCAGCGAATCGCCTTGTTCCAGGAGTGATTGTTCAAATAAAACCTGAACGGGTTCCGTTTGACAATATGCATTCAATTGGAATAGTAAAAAACTTAGAATCGCTAGTGATCTCATCTCAGGGCTATTTTGCCCAAAGGTGCGTTAATCACTTGGTGTTCTCTACCGGTTTTTGTGCAACTTTTTCACCGTGATGTTGGAAAACCAGTTTTTCACTTCGTCCTTTTCTGAAAATATTGCGGGCAGTGGCTTTGCCTTTTCTCAATTCGCGTTGCGCTTCGATGGGCAGTGCAATGATGTCTTTGCATTCCTCGCAGCAACAAGAGTTGTACTTTGTTTTGCATTCATCGCACTGGATGAACAGCACATGGCAACCTTCATTGGCGCAGTTGATATGTGAATCGCAGGGTTTTCCGCACTGATGGCAAACAGCCACAATCTCATCACTGATGCGCTCAGCGAAACGTTCATCAAAAACAAAGTTGACACCTTTAAATTTGTTTTTCAGTCCGGCGTTTTTCGCATCCTGGGCGTATTTGATAATTCCGCCCTCGAGTTGATGTACGTTTTTGAATCCTTTAAACTTCAGGTAGGCTGAGGCTTTTTCGCAACGTATTCCTCCGGTGCAATACATCACAATGTTTTGGTCTTCCTTGCCTTTCAGCATGTCTTCAACCACCACAATTTCTTCGCGGAAAGTATCTACGTCTGGTAAAATGGCATTTTCGAAATGACCAACTTCGCTTTCGTAATGATTGCGCATATCAATGAGAATCGTTCCGGGTTGATCTGTGATCCGATTAAAATCTTCAGCTTTGAGATGCACGCCGGTATTGCCAGGGTCAAAATTGGGATCGTCGATGCCATCGGCAACGATTTTGTTTCGAAGTTTCACCTTGAGCATGATAAAACTCTTGCCATTGTCTTCGTAAGCAATATTGAGCCTCACTCCATCGAGGAAAGTAATACTATAGAGGTGTTCACGAAATGCTTCAAAGTTCTTTTCGGGAACTGAAATCTGAGCGTTGATGCCTTCGGATGCCACATAGGTGCGGCCCAAAACGCCAAGAGATTCCCAGTGAAGGAATAGAAAATCGCGGAAGAAGGCTGGATTGCCAATGCGGTGGTACTTGTAGAACGAAATTGTGATGCGCTGTTCTTCGCTATTCACAATTTTATCCTTGAGCACGCGCCGATCCACGGTGTTGTAGAGTTTTTTCATAGGTACAAATGCAAGTTATACTTCTGAATCAAGCCCTTGCTACACGCGAAGTCGCTGTGAGTAAGAATGATTTTTCGGGTGCGAATTTACGCCTTTTGGCGGAAAATTGTTAAAACCGGTCGGTGGAAATATTTTTAACTCAGTGCGTGCAATATTTGGGAACCCGCGCCTGTTTTAGGCCTTGTAGCTATGGGTTTTTCCCTTTCACCGCCTTCAAGACCCCGTTTGGATAAAAACAAGTGTTAAAACTGTTGGTGTATCGGAAAAATGTGTATTTTCGACTACCTTTATTAACGACAACCAATTGAATTGAAACCATGTTGGAATTGTGCAAGCAAGTGCTGACAAAAGTCAGCTTCGACCGATTCCTTTTTAGAAAGGAATTGCAAAAAGCCATCAGATGGCTTACCGGTGAAGACCTGGAGAAGTTGAAACAATGGTGTATCGATCAGTATGGCAACCTGTACAGCGATATCATCATATCATCCTTCAGACCGGTGATGTAAAAAAAGAAATGTCTAACCCCTTACAACCGCCCGTTCACCCCGGGCGGTTTTTTATTTTACAAGGTCAAATATTTTCCCAGGCAGACTGCGAACCACGCCTTTGAACTCCAGATCGAGCAAAATTCCCGAGAGTTTGGCCATGGGTTTTTCACTTACCAGGCTGAGTTCGTCTATGGGAGTCTTCCCCTTTTCCTGAAGAATTTTTACAAGAGCGGTTTCATCTGGATTGAGATCCGGAAACATCGAAATTTGTCTTGCAGTTGGTGACTTTTTCTCACCCCAGTTCAGGTATTCAATCAAATCTTGCGGCGAGGTCAGGATGGCGGCAATATTCCGCTTGATCAACATATTGCAGCCAGAACTTTCTTTATCATAATGTCTTCCAGGTAAAGCAAATACCTCGCGTCCATAGCCATTGGCGAGATAAGCTGTAATGATGGATCCTCCTTTTGTGTCGGTTTCAACTACAATAGTGCAGTCTGCCATACCAGCGATAATGCGGTTTCTGGTTGGGAATAATTCTGGCGACATATCTGTCTTACTCACAAATTCACTCAAAAGACCTCCGCGAAGCATCATTTCTTCGGCAGTGGACTTGTGAATCTGAGGATACACGCGTTCGAGCCCGTGCGCAAGACAGCCAATGGTTTGCAATTTGTAATGTACCGCACTTCGATGCGCTGCGATGTCGATGCCGTATGCCATTCCGCTAACAACGAGAGGATCGTACGGACTTATTTCACGCAGCAACAGATCACAAAATGATTTGCCGTATTCACTGGCATCACGGGTGCCTACAATGCTGATTACACGATCCACATTCATTTGCATCACACCTCTGGTATAAAGCAAAATGGGCCCGTCGTCACAAAGCTTCAGCCGTGTTGGATAGTCCTTATCGGTATAAAAAAGGGGAAGGATATCGTGATCTTCGATAAAACGGACTTCCTGATCGGCGCGTTTCATCACATCCGCATCAAGAATAAGTCGCGCTCCCTGCTCGCCGATTTCCGGAATTTTAAGCAGGGCCGATTTTTTTTCTTTAAAAATGGCTTCAGCGCTACCGCAATAGGCGATAAGATTTTTGGCTTTTACGGGCCCGATGCCCTGGATCAACGTCAGAGCGATCTGGTAGGAGAGAGATTTGTTTTTCACGTGGCTTCAAAATGGGAGAGGAGTAAATATTTTTTAGCGTAGGTGGGAGGTGAGTTTTTGTCCCAACCAATAAACGTCTTCAAAGCTATTATAAAACGGAACAGGTGCAATACGAATTACATTGGGTTCGCGCCAGTCCACAATAATTCCGTTTGCTGCAAGGCGCGTTACCAGCGATTTTTCTGCACCGGGAACAATAACAGAAATATGGGCGCCACGGTCTTTCGGGTTGCGGGGTGTTACCTGCACAAGTTCAACTCCAGAATTTTTTCGAACTTCATCCAATACATATTCGAGGTAGGACGTAAGTTCAATCGATTTGGCGTGCAGTTTTTCCATGCCAACTTCAGTAAACATATCGAGGGCTGCTTTATGCACGGCCATGCTAATTACTGGAGCATTGCTCAGTTGCCATGATTCCGCTGTGAGCATCGGATTAAAATCAGGCGTCATGTCGAAACGGGTTTTTTTATCATGACCCCACCAACCAGCAAGCCTAAAAAGATCTTTGTTGTTGATGTGTTTTTCGTGAATGAAAGCGCCAGCAACACCTCCCGGACCGCTGTTGAGGTATTTGTAACTGCACCAGCAAGCGAAATCTGCCTGCCAGTGGTGGAGTTTCAGAGGAACATTTCCGGCGGCATGTGCAAGATCAAACCCTGCCAGCGCACCTGTTTTGTGCGCAGCCGCGGTGATAGCTTCGAGATCAAAATACTGTCCGGTAAAATAATTCACAGCACCAAAACATACGAGAGCAAGTTCATCGCCGAGTTTTTCGATTTGCGAAACGATGTCTTCCGTGCGAAGGGTGATTTCACCTTCTCTGGGTTGCACTTCAACCAAAACGTCATCTGGATTTAAGCCGTGCAAGCGGGCTTGTGATGCCATGGCATATTGATCGCTCGGGAAAGGTTTAGTTTCAAAAAGAATTTTAGTGCGTTTGCCTTTGGGTTGATAAAAAGAAAGGAGAAGCAAGTGCAGATTTACTGTGAGTTGATTCATGACCACAACCTCTTCCTTTTTTGCACCAACGAGTTTGGCGGCTCCTTCTGCAAACATTTCGTGGTAACTGAACCATGGTCGCCTGCCATGCAAATGGCCCTCTACGCCGAGTGCAGCCCAGTCTTCCAGTTCTACCTTAATGGAATCCGCAACAGATTTTGGTTGCAGTCCCAGAGAATTGCCACAGAAATAAAGCATGTTTTTTCCTTCGTGCTGCGGAAAAAAAAAGTCATTGCGGTAATGCGCAAGTGGGTCTTGAGCATCTTTGGATCGGGCAAAATCAAGTGTATTTTCAAATGACATGGGCGCAAATCTATTCCAACTTCTCAAATGAAAACCAACCTTCTTTTTTTGGTATCCCAAAGTCACGGCAATGTCAGATTTAAGCGCTGATAATTCAGTGATTTGCAGATATACAGATAGATACAAGGGCTGTATTTATCCAGTTTTAGACATTGTTATCGCAAATCAGTTGACCTAAATACCTTTGAACCGAATTCCTACAAAAAATGAACACAACCCAATCAGCCCTTTTATTCGAAAAGGCCAAAACACTTTTTCCCGGAGGAGTAAATTCTCCCGTCCGGGCGTTTAAATCCGTAGGTGGCTCACCTTTGTTTTTTGCCAGAGGTGAAGGCGCTTATGTTTGGGATGAAGATGGAAATCGGTTTCTTGATTTTTGTTGTTCATGGGGCCCATTGATTCTCGGTCACGCTCACCCACATGTTGTAAAAGCCGTTCAGGAAACTGTGGCGAAGGGAAGCAGTTTTGGCGCACCCACACGTTTGGAAAATGTATTGGCAGAATTGATTTTGAGCAATCACCACTACGTAGAAAAAATACGTTTTGTAAGCAGCGGAACCGAAGCAGCAATGAGCGCAATCCGACTCGCCAGAGGGTATACCGGAAGAGATAAAATTATCAAATTTGAAGGATGTTATCACGGCCATGTGGATGCTTTGCTGGTAAAGGCTGG
>JBJXFC010000047.1:0-4490 GCA_046153915.1 Flavobacteriales bacterium | reverse complement strand
CCTACATTATCAGAATGTGTCCAGGTAGCTCCACCATCATCGGTAGCATAAATTCCAAAGTCTGTTCCTACAACAATTACGTTCGGGTTGTCCACGTGGATAATACTGCTGTAGACTGGCATCTTTTCCATGGCAGGATCAGTGAAATCCCAAATATTGTCCCAATCAATAGAAGCAATAGCGGCCATAGCGTTTGTGGTTCTGCGAACCTTTCCACTTGATGCAGTGCCATACCCTCCGCATGTGTAAACAAGGCGATCAATGTTATTTGGATCTACCGCGATGCTGGTAATTACAGGTCCCGAGGTGATTACTTCTTCAACCACAAGATTGTCGGCATCTTCCTGACTATAACAATTGTCGAGACCGATTACCCTGAATAACTCTCCACTCCAACTGCTATACCAGAGTACATTTCCATCCGGCGAATATTCCATGGCTTTGATTCCACTTCCCGGTGCATCACCAACTCTCCACCAATCCGGTGTTACATTGAGATTGAGGGCCTGGCGTGTAATCCACAATCCATCAGAACCAGTGAAGCCCGTAGAAAAAATGCTTGTGTAGGTATCCTGAATAAGACGTTGTTCTTTGATATTTTCGAGGGTGTCAGCAAGATAATTGTAGGTCGTATCAAGAACGGTTTCTGTTATATAAACCGGAACTTCTACATTGCTTGTATCTACATCCAATGGCACAACTGTGCTATCCTGAATATAGAACCATGTTTGCGTTTGTTCTATAAACAGAGAATCTGTCCAATAAAAAGTATAAAAAGTTGTGTCATACACTTCAATGATTTCTGTACCATCCTGAACTTGCTGGTAAGTGGTATCCACATCCGTTTCTATTTCCTGAACTTCGAGCCATGGGAAGTTTGGATCGGCAGTATATAATTCATCGGAAGTGAAAGCCGGGCGTGCGAGTGTTGGCCAAAATTCGAGTGGGTCATTGGCCGGAACATAATATTCGAAAGGCAAGTTCATGTTCTGGGTAAATACCGTAATCGTTGTGTCGGCAATGGTGTGGGTAGTTGGATTAATAGCCCAAACGTATTGTTGAGACAATTCATCTTCGGTATCTTCAAACAATCGCATCGGAGTATAGAATATTCCAATACCCAATCCAAGCACTGCGTTTGGATCTGTAAGCAACAAAATGTCATTGTCGTAAAATCCACCTCCCGATCCGTTTGCTTCGTGACGCTCAACTGTTCCAAAATAAGATGAACCGAATAAAAGCGGGCTTCCTTCGCTAACCTGCGACATATCACAGTCAAAACCATCACCGCCCATAATTTCAAATGCCTGCTGATCGGTTATTACGTCGAAGAAACCATTGTCCACACCCACGACTACTTGCGTGCCGTTGTCCTGAGAACCACCCATTACAGGATATCCGGAGCTATGTGCAATTCCGTAGAACTGTGTAACGTTATAACCTCTGTTCATCGTAATATAGGTGAGACCACCATCTGTGCTTTTTGAAACACCGCCATCACTTCCAATATACCAGTCACCGTTTGGTGCAATTTCGAATGTGTGGATATCGGAGTGAACATAGTATTCAAATCCACCGAAACCGAAATTGTATGCAATTTGCTCTGGCTGCGTGCCGTTGCCGCTCTTCCAAAGCGTAACTCCACCTACCCATGCGATATTTTCATCTTCTGGATTCACGGTTAGTGCCATGTCATAATACCCCTGATTGTTGGCAAATACTTCGTACGTATCATCCACACCATTTGGCCAAACTTCTGACCAGTTATCGCCTTTGTTATTCGAATAAAACAAACCACCCATGGCGCCACCTGCTGTGCTAAACAAAGCATAACAAATGTTGGCATTCGTTGGTGAAATGGCAATGCGACAGCGACCTGTGCTTCCTGCATTTGGAGCCACATCGCTGAAACTATTTCCGCCATCTGTTGATCTGTAAATATTGCCATTGGCCGCGCTAACGAGGCAATAACTGCCATCTTTTGCCCACTCCACATCCTGTGATGTGCTTGATGGAAGACCTGAAACAGTCATATCCGGAGAAGACTCACCTGGCTTCCACCAGCCGGTTCCGGCGTTGCTTGCGATCCAGATTTTGGATGGATCGTTGATGTCGGCACAGATATCATTGATATAAGCCCAATCATCGCCAGCATTAAATTCTGCCGGATTGGTGCCGGGAACCACTTCCCATGTATTTCCAAGATCGGTTGAGCGATATAAACCCACTCCAATGCTACTGCTCGAACCTACGCCGCTAAATCCTCCTTCAAAAATGGAACCTGTACCGAGGTAAATTGTACCATCTCCGGTTTGGTCAATGCAACTAATCGCCATGGTTTTACCAAGTGCATCGAGCGATTCAACGCGTGTCCAGTTATTGCCGGCATTGGTAGATTTAAATAATCCACCTGTAACAGAGCCCGCGAATATGAGTTGATCGTTCACGGCCAAAATCGCGCGGGTTCTTCCACCCACGTTGTCAGGTCCCATTTCCCACCAGCTCAGATTCAAAGCGCGGTTATCGCCAAAATTGCGATCATGGTTGGCAACGGCATTGGCAACTTCAAGGTAATCCGACGGTTCAAACTCGCCGGTTTCGATATTGCCACGAAGTTTCTTCATGTAAGGCAAGGACTCATTGTAAGTACCTTCAAGCCTTTGCTCACGAGGGGCATAGCTTGCAATTTTCTTTTCTCCTGAGAAGACAAACCAGGATGATAGCGTAACGAGTGCGGCTGCTGAAAGGGCAAGTAGAGATTTTCTCTTCATTGGATGTGTTTAATAATAATTACAGGTTACTGACTTTCGTCAAACGGCGGCAAGATAATAGCATCTGCCTTTCTTCAAAATGTTTGATTCATTCTACAATGATTCAATTATATACCCGTCCAACGATTGTCAAAAAATGTGTTTTTCTGCATGGTAGGACGATCTAACCAACGGTCCACTCTCAACATACCGGAATCCTTTGGCGAGTGCAATTTCACGGTATTCGGCAAATTTTTCGGGTGTAATAAACTCTTTTACAGGCAAATGTTTGGGAGTGGGTTGCAAATATTGGCCTAAAGTCAACACGTCTACCTGAACGGAGGCAAGGTCGTCGATGGTTTCGAGAATTTCTTCTTCTGTTTCTCCCAGGCCAAGCATTACCCCACTTTTTGTCTTCATTCCCCCTTGCTTCAATCTCCTCAAAACTTCAAGGCTGCGGTCGTATTTCGCCTGAATTCGAACCTTTTTGGTCATACTTCTCACGGTTTCCAGATTGTGTGAGACGATATCCGGCGCGACATCTATGATTTGCTGCAGATTGGCCCATTTCCCGGCAAAATCGGGAATAAGCGTTTCCATCGTTGTGCCAGGCGAAATGCGTCTCACGGCTTCAACGGTTTCTTTCCAAATAGCGGCACCACCATCAGATAAATCGTCTCTATCCACACTTGTAATTACGGCATGCTTAACGCCCATTAGTTTGATTGACTTCGCAACTCTGACCGGTTCAAACACATCCACGGCCTCTGGTTTGCCCGTAGAAACGGCACAAAATCCGCAAGAACGGGTGCAGATATTTCCAAGAATCATAAATGTTGCAGTGCCTTCACCCCAGCATTCGCCCATGTTTGGACAATTTCCGCTTTCGCAAATCGTGTGTAGTTTATGCTCATCAACCAACGAACGGACTTTCTTGTAACTTTCGCCGGTGGGAAGCTTAACCCTCAACCATTTAGGTTTTGGAGTTCTGATCTTTTCTATTGAAATTTCCACTGATTAACCGCTTATTTTTTGTCGAATTTACTGCCAAAGAAAAAATTGATATAGGCAGAAATGAAAAACTGGTGATTACGCGGATTGTTTAGTTTGTCATCAAGCACTTTGGGCGTCATGATTGGAATGCGCTGTGAGAACGCATCAAGCGAAATACCCGTTTCTATGCCCTTTAAGCCCTGCTTATCGTTGCTGTAGTCGAAGTTAAAAGCAAATTTTGCAAAAACTCCAGGATGAAATTTCAGCTCGCTAAAACCTCGCAAACCTGAGGCTCTTCCATAAATATTATCCGTATAGTGTTTGTCGGGATTGAATTTTTCGACCTCCAGATAATATTGACTTGGGGCACTATCCACAATATGTATGATCTCAAGATAAATGGGTTTGGTAAATCCAAATACAGGTCCAGCCTGCCAGCTGTAGGCAATCTGTACTCCTTTACTCCGAAGTTTTGGAGCAATGATGTATTTTTTGCCAAATGCAGTGCGTAAAGTATAAAAATTGTTTTGTTTTCCGTAGTAATAGGGCCTTGCATTGGGGTCGTTCAGCGGACTCCAGGTCTTGGTTTCCTTTTCATGCTTTACAAAATTCAAATCTATGTTGTAGAGATTGAGTTTGTAGGCTGATTTATATTTCGCATAGGTGAAAAAAGCGCCGTATCCGTTCATGTTGAGCGAGACACCACCGTAGGCTTCCTTTTTATACAATACCTGCAAACCTTCATCC
>JBJXFC010000044.1:0-6980 GCA_046153915.1 Flavobacteriales bacterium | reverse complement strand
GTTCTGTAGTTTACAAGGCTAAACTTGCAGCCTCTATTAAAATTATGCGGCCAAATCTAGATAAAAACATCCTGTCCATTGTATGGATTTATTGCATCTTATTCATAGCAGGTTGTGGAGGCTGCGAAAAGGATAAACCGCTTCAACACATTGAGTTAAAGCCGGAAGCGAAAGAACTTGAGGTGCATTTCAAGCGATTCGACGACGACCTTTTCAACGCAGATTTATCCAATCCGCCTCTCGCCTGCCAACAACTATACCAGAAATACGGTTCTTTCTTCTGCAATTTTGTGGAAAATGATCTGAGGCTCGCCCAATGCCAATCCGATTCGGTTGGACGCCTTTTGACACCCATGGTTCAGAACAACGACATTCAAAAATCGCGGCAGGAAGTCAAAGCATTTTTCACCGAGGCAAAAATCGAAACGCTTAAGACTGACTTTACAGGTCTGGTTCAGCGTTGGCATCATTTCTTTCCGGATAGTCTCGTTCCAACCATCGTTTTTTATCAAAGCGCCTGGAACAATAACATTGCTCCGGTAGACTCTGCCATTGGTATTGCCCTGGATTGTTACCTCGGAGCGGATCATGAAATCACAAAAAAATTACCCAAAGAGATTTTCCCCAACTACAAAAAGGCCAATATGGACGAGCGTTACATCGTACCTGATGCCGCCAAAGGCTGGGTTGCGATGCAATCACGGTCTTATTATCAACCCGGCGATTTTCTCAACGAACTTGTGTTTTACGGCAAACTCATGTACCTCGCTGAAGCGCTGGTACCGGAAATTTCGGATGCCCGCATGATGACCTGGTCTGACGAAGAACAACAATGGGCTGAGAAAAACGAATACCGTGTATGGAAAGAAATGGCCAATGAAAAAGTGATGTTTCAGACCAGAAAATTCGAAATCGCCAAGTGGTTTGATGATGCCCCTTTTACCAATGCACAATCCATTCCGCAGGATTCACCGCCCCAACTTGGTGTTTGGATGGGTTGGAAAATAATAAGGCAATACATGGAGGCCAATCCAACAATAACTTTGCAGGAACTTCTGGAAGAAAAAGACAACCGCAAAATTCTTTCTGCCTTCAAACCTGCAAAACCAGCTTAATGACGCTTTCAACATGAAAAAAACAGAGATCAAATTTGATATCGCACTCGACGAAAACAATGTTCCGGAGAATATTCACTGGACCGCGTCTGACAACAATATGCACGCCGAAGCCAAAGCATTGATGATCTCAGTTTGGGATCCCAAAGAACAAAATACCATGCGTATTGATCTTTGGAATAAAGAAATGCAGGTGGATGAAATGAAACAATTTGTGCATCAAACGATGCTCACCATGGCCGATAGTTTCGAAAAAGCCACCAATGAACACAACATGGCTGGAGCCATGCGCGAATTTTGTGCTTTCTTCGCAGACAAGATGCAGTTAAAGGCGCCTTTGTAAGAATTTGAGATTATTCGAAAACCGAATTCCTCTATTTTGCAATAGACTGTCAGGAAGACCGCTTGCGAATAGTGACAATCACTTTTTTTCCTTCAGCCATTTGGGAACTTTCTTCCCATCTTTAGGTGGAGGTGGAGTTGTCTCAGCTGGTGCCCTTTTCTCTTCTTTAACGGGCCTTTCCGGTTCTTCAGCGGCATCAAAACCATCCCATTGTATCGATGTCGAACTCTGAACAGGTGTTGTCTTTTCTTTGTAAGTCCCCACACCATTGTCTTTCTTAAACATTCCAAATTCTTCTTTCAGAAGGGCTTTTACATTTTGTTTTTCCACGGCAAGTTCCTCCTGGCGATTTTCTTTCGCTGCGTCTTTGTCGATTTTAAATACCGGAACATCCGTTGTTCCCGTCATTGTAACAAACAGTCTTTTGCCCAATCCATCATCTTGCTCTTCCCATTCGGTCTGTTTGCGAACCAGAATTTCACGCAGTGAAAAACCTATGGTGTATTCGATCTTGTTGTCGAAGCCATGAATCCCCTTTGCACTCAAATCCATCGCTGTACTTTTGATATCCATCTGAGGAATTACAATAGTGCGATCTTTAATTTCAATTACATTTTCCAGCTTCGAAAAACGAATGTTCTTCATCTTTTCGGCAAACCGGTCTTCATCTACAAAAGGAGCCGCCCATTTGTTGTCGCGGATATACGCTGCAATTCCCTGCAGTGATTCCAAATCATTCAACTGGCCATTGTCTATGGTTAAGTCTACCAGGCTTTCAATCTTATCCTGAACAATATCCAGGGAGGTAGTAAGAGAAGTTCGGAATTGCACCGTGGCGTTGGCGATGCCACTCAAATGGCGATCTTGAATAAAATCCTGATCGAAGTTTTCAAACTCAGTAAATAGTTTTTGGATATTGATGTCTTTGAGATTGGCAAGGCAATTCATTCTGTACATCTGATCTGTTGTTTGCTCAAAGGCAAGTTGCGCGTTGAATGAACCATCTGCAGTATTGAATGCAACCGGATCAACTACAAATCTTTTGTTCTTTAATTCTGCAACTCCCTCTACCGATGTTGCTTCAAACTTGCGGAATACAAACTTGCCAACTTCACAATTCATGCGGAAGTCGATTCGGTGCGGTAAAACGAATTGATATTCCTCATTGGAAGAGGTGGAAGACGATGTTTCAATCAGATTTGTGAAGTCGATTGTAGAACTGCGCAAATTGGCATTCATGGTAAGTCGTGCTTCGTCATTTGCCAGAAAAGGAATGAGATTCTGAATACTTCCATCAATTTTAAAATCACTTCCATTTACTACACCAGAAAGATTTTGAACATGTGCATTCATATCCTTGAATTGCACCTTTACTGCCAGTTCCCGGAACTCCCGATTGCTGTTTTTTAATCGCAACAATCCATTGGTTAATTCTGCTTCACCTGATGATTGAATTTTATCCCAGTTCAATTTGGACGTCTCTTTATCATAAGTCAATTTGCCTTTGATCTCGCATGTTGCATTCAAATGCCCTTCGCAAACCTCCAAAGTGTCCCAACGGAAAAAATCTCTCAAATCTGACATCTCACCCGACAATTGTGCCTGGATGCTGAGTATCGGAACATCGAGGTTTTTGATATTGCCAGAAAGTGAAATGCTTCCATCATTGAGTTTGGCACTCATCGATCGAATTGTAAGCTGATCGGTTTTTGTATTGCGCACATAATGCATTTCACACACCACGTGATCGATGGAAACGTTCTCCGTTTTTTCTTCGATCTCGCCATCTTCTATTTTGAAATGAGCGTCTATTTCCGGAACTTCTTTGCCGCAGGTATTGCCCTTCATTTTTAGCACGAGATCCATTTTTCCTTCGGGATTATAATCATCCATTACGCCTCTAAAACTTGCAGGCAAAGCGGATTGAAGTCCTTCCAGATCAATCGAGTTTCCAGAAACGCTTATATCTACAAACGACTTTTCAGAAAAATTCAGGATGCCCGCCAGACTGAATGGCATTTCACCCCAACTCAAATTGCCTTCACTAATCTTGTATTCATTCTTCTCTGTGTCGGCCTCAATACCTGCTTTGATGGCTATTTCCTGATTGAGCGCATAACTTTCATCTTTGGATTTTAAATTGGATGCAATGCATTTCAGTTCCGTAACCAATGCCATTTTTTTACCCGAAAAAGAGCCTTCCATCTCGCTATTGATCTGCGCCAATTGAACAATAAAATCCGAAGAGCGATCATCATACGAAACTCCAACATTTGTCAGATTAATCTTTTCCATTGCGATATTAAAATCACTGGTATCCGTTGTATCCGATATCCAGAAATGCCAATTGTCCTGACCCTTCGCATTCACTTTGAGCGAGCTTTGAGCATCCCGGATATCCAGTGCTTCGAGGTCGTATTTCCCTCTGAAAAGATCAAATAAATTAAACTCAACAAAAACCTCTTTTGCAAAAATCAAAGTGTCTTTGGTGTCAAAGGTTTCTTCGATATATACATCCGTAAACCGAATGGATGCATTGGGAAAAGTCTCCCAGAAAGCCAGATCCGCAGGTCCAAAAGAAGATTTGGTTTTGAGTTTTGACCTCGCTTCATCCAGCGCGTAGTTTACGACATCATCTTCGTAGTATTTGAGTACAATAAATGTGGCAACCACCAGCACCACCAGCAGCGATGCCAGTGATATCAACGAAATTTTTATGATGCGTAATGTGCGGTTCACGTAAGCTTGTGAAGTTATAACTGCGGTTATCCCAAAAAATTTTAAAAACCCGTTGAAAGTTGACAGACTCCTGTTAACGAAGAGGCAACGTGCAATGACTGTGCCGACCCATATTTCCTAATCGGTCAGACACATCTTTCAACTTGTTAAAATAAATCTTGGAAGAATGGCATTTTTTCCCATCTTTGGGCTGAATAAGGTCTGAAATGAAAAAACGTGAATTCTTAAAAACCGCAGGAATACTGGGCGCTGGAGTGATTATTGCACCCGGAATGGCCTGTACCAGCAAAAAATCAGCGAGCGTATCAACAGACCTTATTCCACCACCTCCGCCTCCGCCGCCAGCCGTAAAAACCTTTGAATTACCCCCACTCGGTTATGCCACCAATGCGCTGGAACCAATTATCGACACGATGACGATGGAAATCCATCATGACAAACATCATGGCGCCTATGTTTCAAACCTCAACAAGGCCGTTGCTGCAGAAGTCGATCTCTACGGAAATAAAGAATTAGAAGAAATACTGGCTTTGTTGCAGCCCTCTTCTGCAGTGGCTTTGCGAAACAACGCCGGCGGTCATTACAACCACTCTCAGTTTTGGAACTGGATAGCCCCTGGAAGTTCCAAAGCTATGGATGGTGCTCTGATGAAAGGGATTTTGGGGTCTTTTGGCAACTATGAAGAATTTGTAAAACAATTCACTGACGCTGCCAAAAATCGTTTTGGAAGCGGATGGGCCTGGCTTTCTGTAGATGGAGATAAGAAACTCTTTATTTCTTCTACTCCCAATCAAGACAATCCCCTGATGAAAAACCTTGTCGAAAAACCTGGAACTCCTATTTTAGGACTCGACGTCTGGGAACATGCCTATTATCTCAACTATCAAAATCGCCGACCCGACTACATTACAGCATTTATGGGAATTGTGAACTGGGACTATGTGGGGCGTCTTTATTTGAGCGCGATTTCACTTTAAGAAAAACGTTTTCCGGTGTGATTTCAACGCGTCATCGCATTCGAAGCAAATCGATTCATCAGCGCACGCACAAGTGTTACGGAGAAAAGTGACCCTACAAGGATAACCACAGCGAAAATTCCGATAACATCCATCCATTTGATTAGAACAGGATAGGAATCTACCATCGCACCCTGCATGCCAATAAGGCCATATTCCTGTTGCATCCAGCAAACACCAATGCCTAAAGCTGTGCCCGCTATTGCCCCAATAAAATTGATAAATATTCCTTCGAAAACAAAAATGCGAACAATCCATTTATACCGCGCACCCATGCTGCTGAGTGTAAAAATATCCTTCTTCTTTTCGATGATCAACATGGTAAGCGCTGCCACTATATTGAAACATGCTATCAGCAAAATGAATAGAAGAATTGCAAACGTGGCCCACTTTTCAGACGCATTCGTTTTGTAGACAAGCGCATTTTTTTCATACCGCGTCTCGATGCGCAATCCTTCGGGCAGCATTTTTTCGAGCTCTGCTTTTATTTCGTTGGTTTGATTTTCATCCTTGAGAAAAATTTCGATGGAAGAAATATCATGCTCCATTCCAAACAGATTTCTTGCAAATGAAAGAGGCACCAATACATACTTGGCATCGAGTTCCGCATTGACGCTGAATACACCACTCACATTGATGGATTCGCGGTTGAAAGCGTTTTCCTTGTCCCTTGAAATTTTACTTCCCCGGATAGGTGCATTGATATTCATCACGGTGGGAGCATGGTCTACAATTGGCATGTACAACTCACTACGCACACCCAGACCAACCACTGCGTAATCGAAATTATTCTTCTGCAAAACAAATTCACCTTCGTAAATCATGCTGTCGATGGGTGAATAGTCGAGGTACGATGACTCTACGCCTTTGATGGTGGCAACTGCATTGTGGTCTACAAAATTGAGCCATGCATCTTCTTCGATGATGCGGCTGTGAGCCCGAATGCCCTCCACCTTGCTCAAAAAAGCATCCGTCACAAGAGTATCGGAAAACATCTTGCCCTCACGAGGCAAAATGGTGAGAGGAGTATCAAAATTGGAAAAAAGACTTTTGACGAGGTCATCAATTCCGTTAAATGCACTGAGCACAGTTATCATAGCAGCAGTCACGAATGCTACCACCACCATGCTGATCATCGAAATAATATTGATTATTCCTTTCGACTTCCTCGCAAAAAGATGTCGGCGCGCTATGTAATACGAGATATTCAAAGGAAACAGAGGACTATTTCGGCTTCAACAATTTGTCGATTTCTTCATAATAGTCGAGCGAATCATCTACAAAAAATCGCAGATCCGGAATTTTGCGAATTTGTTTGCCCACTTTATCGCCCAGCAGCTTGCGCAGATGAAGGCGTTTCTCTTCAACAAGCTTCATGGCATCATCGCGCTTCTCCACTGGAAAAAAACTGAGGTAACCGCTGGCAATGCCCATATCGGGAGATACCCGAACACGCGTTACAGTAATCATTGTGCCCGCAAACATGGTATTCATATGCTGCTGGAAAATAATTGCCAGTTCTCGCTGAATAAGAGCAGCGATTTTCTCCATTCTAACAGTAGCCATGGCGCAAAGGTAGGCAATCCACAAGAGGTGTTTTTCTCCGGCTTTCGTCCACCAAAGAAATTTTGCATTCATTTTTCCTGAAAGCCCTGTTTTTCCTTTGTTTAGCCTCATGAAAAACACGACCATCCGGAATGGAAAAAAAGAAGACCTGCCCACCGTACTTGCCTTGATTATTGAATTGGCCATTTTCGAAAAAGCCCC
>JBJXFC010000039.1:0-2747 GCA_046153915.1 Flavobacteriales bacterium | reverse complement strand
GCCTGGTCCATTGGAATATGCATTGTCTTGAATTTGAAACATACCTCCTATCGCAGTCAAATTACTAAGTCCCAACAAAGACATATTTGAAGGACCAATGGCCTCAATTTGGAAATCACCTGTTATTTCCGTGATATTCTGAAGACCATCGAGGTTGGTAATTTCCTCCGTGTCTTCCGTAACCCCCAGGTAGACGTTGCCATCAATAGTTGTGCATGTGGGGTTGTTTACCAGAAAATCATCTACCATTTGCTGGTTTTCGAAAGTAAAATCGCCGGTGCAAACCTGCGAAAATGAAGGACAAGCGAGGCTGACAAAAACACAAAACGAGAGTATAGTTTTCATAGGACAAGGTTATGGTTTGAGAGAGTGATGCAATTTACCAAAAATTCCATAAAAAAAGCGGTCGGAAAATTGCCGACCGCTTTTAAAATTGAGAGACTTGTTCTTATTCCTCCAGGGAACTTCCAAAAACCTCTTTGCCGATTCGATCATTTGACTCATGATCCTTTTTTCTAACCTCCCGATTCGTGGCCCAATTTGCAGAATCCATCGTCAGGCCTCAGTTACAGAGCATCCAGCTATGCGCCTTCGCCCTTCCTTGTCTTCTGCAAGTTTGACTCACGCGAATCAACAAACAGGTTTTTGGAAGCTCCCTTAACCAAAACCCATGAGATGTGTCTCCCGTTAATCAATGCTTTTGTGGCTTTTGGAGCCATTGGTAAAAAACCATCCAAACCTTTTGTTAAACCAATTTTCGAGTGAAGAGATGTAATTCATAATCATATCGTTTTTAAACTAGAGTTTCAAGTTTGAAAACCGACGAACTCTATTCAAATCGCAAAAACGATGCCCGATTTGGCATTTTTTTACAATTTGACCTTTTTAAAATTTCGTTCGGTTAATACAACTACGCCTTTAGAACCCAAAACCCTAACGAAATGTTGTCCGATCCTTCATAATTTAACATTGGAAAACGCGCATTCATGGATTTTCAAATGGCGATTGCGTCGATAGCAATGCTTGCAGGTTTTTTTTCATCCCATTGATTCCAGCACGTTTAACGGGAGAAGACCGACTCATTTCTGCAAAAACACCCTCACTTATTTCCCTCCAATCTTGTTTTGTTAAGTTTAGCAATGCGGCATTGGGTGTAAAACGATTTTCGACCGTTGGCTTCGAAAATCGATTCCACGGACAAACATCCTGGCATATATCACATCCAAAAATCCAGTTGTCCATTTTGCCATGGAACTCCGCTGGAATAGCTTCGCGCAATTCGATAGTAAGGTACGAAATACATTTGCTGCCATCCACTACATAAGGTTCCGCAATGGCCTCTGTCGGACAAGCGTCGATACAGGCTGTACAGGTTCCGCAAAAATCCTTCATCGGGCCATCGGGTGTGAGTTCCAGGTCAACGATCAATTCTGCAATGAAAAAAAATGAACCTTGTTTTTTGTTGATGAGGTTACTGTTTTTACCTATCCATCCAAGTCCACTTTTGGCAGCCCAGGCTTTGTCTAAAACAGGAGCTGAATCAACAAAAGCCCTCCCTTCTACCTCGCCAATTTCTGTGCGGATATACTGCACCAATTCAAACAGCTTGTCCTTGACTACCACATGATAATCCTCGCCCCACGCGTATTTCGAAATCTTTGGAATGTTTGGATCATCTGCTTGTGCAGTCTCATTCGCAGGAAAATAGTTGTATAAAAACGAAATCACCGTTTTCGCCCCGGGTACCAACAACCGCGGATCCAATCGTTTGTCGAAGTGGTTGGCCATATACTGCATTTCGCCATGCATGTTTTTATTGAGCCACGCTTCAAGACGAGGTGCTTCTTCTTCAAGAAATTCGGCCTTGCTTACTCCACAAAACGAAAATCCGAGGCGTAAAGCTTCGGCTTTGATAATCGCGGTGCGCTGTTGGCGCAAGGCTTCTGGAATCATGAATTAGAACAATGAACCCGGTTTGATGCTGCGGAGTTTACCAAGATGCTTATAGGCCAACTCCGTTAACTGACGACCACGCGGAGTACGCGACATAAATCCTTCCTGAATCAAAAAAGGCTCATAGACTTCTTCGATGGTGCCCGAGTCTTCACCCACAGCTGTTGCAATGGTGGTAAGTCCTACAGGCCCGCCGTTGAATTTGTCCATGATGGTGGTGAGGATCTTGTTGTCCATCTCGTCCAAACCATGTGTATCCACATTCAATGCATTCAGAGCAAATTGTGTGATGTCCAATTTGATGGTACCGTCGCCTTTGATCTGAGCAAAGTCGCGCACACGACGCAGAAGTGCGTTCGCAATACGAGGCGTGCCACGGCTTCTACGAGCAATTTCATAGGCCGCTTCTTCAGTGATGGCGATGTTTAATATTTGAGAACTGCGTTGTACAATATCGGTCAGCGTTTTGGCGTCGTAATATGAAAGGCGTGCATTGATTCCGAAACGCGCACGCAATGGTGCTGTGAGCAATCCACTTCGTGTTGTGGCACCGATCAGTGTAAAAGGATTCAGCTTGATCTGCACCGAACGCGCATTTGGTCCGGTATCTATCACGAGGTCGATGCTGTAATCTTCCATCGCGCTGTAGAGGTATTCCTCTACGACAGGACTGAGGCGATGGATCTCATCAATAAACAACACATCATTTGTTTCAAGATTCGTAAGCAATCCCGCCAGATCAGCAGGTTTATCAAGAACTGGACCACTGGTGGTTTTGATACTTACATTCATCT
>JBJXFC010000038.1:0-7694 GCA_046153915.1 Flavobacteriales bacterium | reverse complement strand
CATAGTTGTTTCAGAAGCTTCTCGCAAGGCGTTATTCACTTCGTCTTTGGTCACTTCTCTTTTCAGAATAGCTACCAGATCGGTAAGAGAGCCATCGGGAGTTGGAACACGAACAGCAACACCATCGAGTTTGCCATTGAGCTCTGGAAGTACCTCTCCCACTGCTTTTGCTGCCCCTGTTGAAGTAGGTACCATGCTCAATGCAGCGGCACGGGCGCGACGCAAATCCTTGTGTGGAGCGTCATGCAGGCGCTGGTCTGCTGTGTACGCGTGAATGGTGGTGATATATCCTTTTTCAATGCCAAATTTATCATGCAATACTTTGGCCATGGGTGCAAGGCAATTGGTAGTGCAGGATGCGTTGCTGAGAATGTGATCATCAGCTGTGATATCGCCATCATTTACACCCAATACAATGGTTTTTACACCGCCAGAAGCTGGTGCAGAGATGATGACTTTTTTGGCACCAGCTGTGATGTGTTTTTGAGCACCTTCTTTGTCTGTAAAAATACCTGTGCTTTCGATCACCACATCTACTCCAAGGTCTTTCCAAGGCAGGTTGAGTGGATCTTTTTGGGCATAAACCTTCACCGCTTTTCCGTTTACGATTAGTGAGTCGTCTTTGGAAGCAACTGTGCCGTTTAATCTTCCGTGCACACTGTCATACTTGAGCAAGTGGGCAAGTGTAGGAACGTCGGTCAGGTCGTTGATCGCAACGATCTCGACATTTGGATTCTGAATCAGGCTTCTGAAACACATTCTTCCAATGCGTCCGAAACCGTTAATGGCAATTTTTTTCATGTGTATGGATCCTATATGGATCGTTCAATTTTTTTTAATTCGTTAAATGGACAGAATGCGCGCAATCCGCAGTTCGTCGCGGTTGGGCATATTCCTTCTTGTAACAGCGTCTTCGAGTGGTGTGTATGTTTCGCGGTCGTTAACAATGCCAATCATGACGTCTTTGCGGCCCTGCAACAGGCCTTCGACAGCGGCAACACCCATGCGTGAAGCCAAAACACGGTCGTAGCAACTTGGCGCTCCGCCGCGTTGCAGGTGACCCAGAACAGAAACGCGTGTTTCATATTCTGCATATTTTTCATTCACTTTTTTGGCGATCTCATAAGCGCCACCGCTTTTGCTGCCTTCTGCAACAAGCACGATCGAACTTGTTTTTCCGCTTTCTTCTGTGCTGCGGAGAGTTTCTACCAATTCTTCGACGCTCATTTCGTCTTCGGGCAATACGATGGCAATTGCGCCGGTAGCAATTCCCGCTTTTAATGCAATAAATCCGCTGTTGCGGCCCATCACTTCCACAAAAAACAATCGGTTGTGTGATGTCGCCGTGTCGCGAATTCGGTCCACACAATCCACTACCGTATTGGTGGCTGTATCAAATCCAATGCAGTGATCCGTTCCATAAAGATCATTGTCTATGGAACCGGGAATTCCCATCACAGGCACCCCAAATTCTTCTGCGAAAATATGTGCACCGGTAAAGGTGCCATTTCCTCCAATCGTTATAAGGGCATCACAATTGTGTTTTTTAATGTTGTGAAAGGCTTTGTCACGCCCTTCTTTCTCCATAAAATCTTTGCTGCGCGAACTTTTCAGGATGGTGCCTCCACGGCCCAGGATGCGGGCTACAGAACGCTCATTCAGTTTTTTGAAATCGCCTTCTATCATGCCTTGATAACCCTGAAAAATGCCTTCTACTTCGATGTGGTTGTATGCACACGCGCGAACCACTGCCCGTATAGCGGCATTCATGCCAGGAGCATCACCTCCACTGGTGAGCACTCCGATGCGTTTAATTTGATTATTCATGTATATGTCTTCTGATGAATCAATTCAGATTCATGAGTGTCTTGCAATATTGCTAATTTCTTTTCAGCTGGCTAACATAGTGTATTTTGTACACTAAGCTAAAATTTCTCTCACTAAAAATGGGATTTAATGAGCTGCAGCTTTACTGTTGTCAAGTGAAACTCCTTGTTTTTTGAGTTCTTTGTTTACGAAAATGGCGTAGTATGCGAGGTAGGCAAAGCAACAAACTCCTACGAGATAACTCCATTTGATGCCCAAAGCAGTATCCGAAACCGCGCCTTGTAAAAGTGAAATGAAACCACCACCGCAAATCATCATAATCAGATAGGCACTTGCGTCGTTGGTCTTTTTACCTAAACCTGCAATGGCCAGTGTGAAAATGCAAGGCCAAAGTGTACTGCAGAAAAGTCCTACACTAATAAATGCGAAGGTGCTGATTAGGGGGTTCGTCGATAGAATTCCTACAAGGAGCGCTGCTATTCCCAAAGAAGAGAAGTAAAGCAATTGTTTGGAAGGATTGCCTTTGCTCGCAATTTCGGCGGCAATCATTATAAGAATTACTCCGGCGTATGGATAGAATATGCGAATGTCGTGGCCAACGATGCTGCTGATTGCTAGAAACAGAATAAAAGCGAGGTATGGCATTACCACTCCGAGAATGGTCTTAATTGACTTTTTACTTGAAAACACACCTGCAGCAGATGTCCATCGGCCGATCATAAGGCTTGCCCAAAACAACGATACAAATGGAGCGACTTCACTCTCAGATTTGCCCATGTATTGTTTCAAAAATTCGGATAGATTTCCGGCAGAAGAAACTTCCACACCGACGTAAACGAAAACAGCAATCATTCCAAATACGAGCTGTGGATACTTCATAACAGAAGACCTCTCAGTGGAAGGAGATTTGGAATTCGCAATTTCTGTTGAGGAAGCAATTTGATTTGGAACGGCAGACACCATAAAGAGGATTGCGACAGCCACAAAAGCACCTCCAAGCAGCAGGTAAGGGATCTTTATGCTTTCAATGCTAGCTTCAGTATTGCCGCTGCTCACAGAACCAAATATGGCCAGACTAATTAGAATTGGGCCAATCGTTGTACCCATATTATTAATGCCACCGGCCATGGATAGGCGTTGCGAACCACGTGCAGGATCACCCATGTTGATGGCAAGTGGGTTAGCCGCTGTTTGTTGCAATGAAAAACCGAGTCCAACGATGAACAACCCTGATATCATGAGACCGAATGACTCTGTATTGGCAGCGGGAATAAATAACAATGTACCAAGCGCAGAAATGATAAGTCCCAGTGCTATTCCTTTTTTATACCCTAAAGACATAAGCAAATCGCCACCACGCACTTTAGAAATAATCAGGTAAAGAATAGAACCTACGGTATAGGCAACGTAAAACGCGAATGAAACCATCTGGGATTGCCATTGCTCCAGGTTCAATGCCTTTTTAAAGACAGGAATTAAAATATCGTTGGAAGCGGCCACAAATCCCCAAAAGAAGAAAACAGAAATCAGGGTAGCGAATGGCCAGATGCTGGTTTTTACTGAATTATTGGTCATAGAAGGTTTTTGTAAAAATTACTATAAGGTCGGTTGTGGATGCAAGTGTACAAAAATTGCCATAAATCCAAGCATTTCTCACGATTGAAGTCCCAAGTTATCAGTCAAATTGGCAATCTTGTGAAGGTCTTGTTGATTTCTGAGCGATTTATGTGGTTTTTTTTCGTTCTTTTGGCCGAAAATCTGGAATTTCTATGGCAGCGGAGCAAAATCCTATGGATGTATCTGTAGATTGTGTCGTTTTTGGGTTCGACGATAAGAAACTGAAAGTGCTTCTTATTGAGCAAAAAAACCCGGAGACAGGCAAACAATTGAAGCACTTGCAGACAGCATTGCCAGGGGATTTAGTGCAGGATGACGAGAGTTTTGACAATGCCGCCAAACGTGTTTTGAAAGAACTCACTACACTAGAAGGCATTTACCTCAAACAATTCCATTCTTTTGGAGATCCGATGCGCGTTAAAAACCTCAAAGACCAGGAGTGGCTCAGGACCTTTCGCGCACACCCCGAAAGACGCGTGGTTACCATCGGTTATTATTCGCTCGTCAATCTCACAGATTACAAACCCAGGCCATCCAGCTTTGCGGGAAGAACACGCTGGGTGGATGTCTACTCTATTCCTGAACTTGCATTTGACCACAACAATATCGTGAATCGGGCACTTGAGATTTTTCGCCATGAATTGATTGCCGACAACATCGGGTTTGAGTTATTGCCTGAGAAATTTACCCTTTCGCAATTGCAGCATTTGCACGAAATCATTCTCGATAAAAAACTCGACAAACGCAATTTCCGCAAGAATGCTTTGAAGATGGAAGACCTACAGCCATTGGACGAAAAACAGACTGGCGTTTTGCATAAACCCGCGCAGTTGTTTCAGTATAAGCGGAAGAAGAAATGATGCGGATTCTCGGATTGAGTTTTGTCTTCATGGCTTTAATTTCCTGTGACTTGACTATCTATCCTCCGTTGTCATCACTTAATGATAAGAAAAATGACGAAGAAGGAGAACCCGCAATTAAGCTTCATCGAATTGAAGAAGCTCAATGGATTAGTTATCCCTCAAAGTCAATTTTATGGCCAATTCAAATCTCTTTATATAATTCCGATCAATCATTTGCCAAATCATACCACTCCAAAACTTTTAAGGAAGTTAAAGTCTTACGGAGAAGTAAGTACTTGATGTTCGATACGTCAGCAGAAGAATCATGTGAAAGGTCCTATTTTCTCGAAATTGAACTGGATGGAGAAATTTTTCAGGTATCAGGAAGTTATTTTATGCAAATTGATGAAGTGCCATTTGCACATTTATTTTGGAGTGAAAAATATTGGCGATTGGAGTCATTGAGTAATTTGTCTAATGTTGTGCACGGACCAGAAGCCTCAACGGCATGTTATATAGATGAAAGATGGTTTATTCTGCGTGATTTGGAAAATGGAGATGTGAAAATTGTACATCCATACAGATTTAAAGCACCTGTTAATTCAGATTTGTCAAAATACACCAATAATTTTTCTATTCAATCAATACAGGAAAATTTCAGAATTTACCAAATCAATGAGAGCGTTGATACATTAACCATTCCGTGTGAATTTGAGTTTGATGGAGGACAAGAAATCGGAAAATTGCATATTTGGGAAAAGAAAAAACAACTGCAATTTGATTTTGAAAATGTAGAGTTTAAATACAATAATCAGCAAAAATGAACAGCCGAATCGAAACGCGGTTTTATTGATCAAAGCTTCCGCTTGAAAAATAGTATGCTCTTCCAAATACGGCGATTATCTTCGCCTCCTCACTTATGATCTCAGACAAACGAACGGTACAGGATTTTTTCTCATTGCTTGAGGCCAAAGGCGTGCATCATGTGGTGATTTGTCCGGGTTCGCGCAATGCCCCTTTTTCGATCAGTTTGTACCGTCATCCTATTGTTCAATCCTACAATATTCCAGACGAACGTTCGGCAGCATTTTTTGCTATGGGAATGGCGCAACAATTTCAAAAACCTGTTGCCATTATCTGCACGAGCGGAACGGCAGCACTCAACTTTGCTCCGGCCATTGCTGAAGCTTTTTACCAACGTGTGCCGCTGTTGATTGTAACTGCTGATCGTCCTGTAGAATGGATTGATCAGGGTGAAGGACAGAGCATTCGTCAGCGCGATGTATACAGCAATTACATCAAGTCGTCGCTTGAGGTAATGGAAGAATCAGCGAACACAGACAGCGCCTGGTACAATGTGCGCATCATGGACGAAGCCATTGGTTTGTGCACCTCTGGAGTGGCAGGTCCGGTGCATATCAATTTTCCATTGCGCGAACCACTTTATGGAAGGGCTGCTCACATCAACGAAGTAAAAGTTGTAGAACGCCTCAGCACGCCTTCTGCACTAAAGCCGGAAATGGTTGTTGAGTTGAAGAATAAACTCTCAGCTGCAAATCGCATATTAATTCTAGCCGGACAATCGATGCCTGATGACAAGTTGCATGCAGCCTTGCTCCAATGGGCCCATTTACCGCAGGTAGCTGTGATGACCGAAGCGCATAGCAATCTGGCCGATGAGCAGTTTATTACTACCATCGATCGTTTAATTCTGCGCATGAATGAAGATGAAATTGCCGGTGTGTTGCCTGAAATTCTGATCACTTATGGGCACAATATTATTTCGCGCAAAATCAAAGAATACCTTCGCAAAAGTCAATGCGAGCATTGGCATGTAGATATTTCGGGTGAAGGTTTAGATACCTTAAAACACCTCAATAAAATCATTGCCATCGAACCACAGGAGTTCTTTGAAAGGGCCTTGCCATCATCGAATTCAGAAAGTTCTTATGGAGTCGACTTATTAAACCGGAACACTCTTCGTCGCGAAAAGGCGGTGAACTTTATGCAACGTGCACAGTGGAGCGATCTGAAGGCATTTGATGTGATCTATCGGAATTTGCCAATGGGTCAGGATTTGCAAATGGGCAATAGCAGTGTAGTGCGGTATATTTTATTGTTTGATGCGCGTCGCGATGTGCGTCACTTCGGCAATCGGGGTGTAGCTGGAATTGATGGATGCACGAGCACTGCAGTTGGCGCGGCATGGAGCACACAACGCCCTACTACTTTGATCAGTGGTGATATTGGTTTCTTCTACGACAGCAATGCATTCTGGCATAATTATGTGTCGAAAAAATTGAAGATCATCGTTATTAATAATGCGGGTGGAGGGATTTTCAGAATTATTGAAGGCCCGAAATCTACGCCATCCATTGATGCTTTTTTTGAAACAACGCATGATCGAAAAGCCGATAAACTCGCAGCGATGTATGGCTTAAGCTATAAAATAACAGCGAATGAAGAAGAATTAAAAGCAGGGTTGGTGTGGCTCTATGCACAAGATGCTTGCAGTGTGCTCGAAGTAACCACACCGCGACTCGAAAATGATGTGGTGCTTAAACAGTACTTCGATTCACTTGTTTAGAAAGTAAAATCAGCGTGACTGATAAACGAAATAATATGAAAAGGAATTGGCAAACCATTAAAGAATACAGCGATATCCGCTTCGACTATTTTGAAGGAATTGCAAAGATTACGATTAATCGTCCGGAGGTATACAATGCATTTCGACCCGAGACGAATAAGCAGATGATTGAAGCGATGGACATTGCCCGCGAACGCCAGGATGTGGCCGTAGTCGTGCTCACCGGAGAAGGCGACAAAGCATTTTGCAGTGGCGGTGATCAAAACGTAAAAGGCGTGGGTGGATACATCGGCGAAGATGGTGTGCCTCGTTTGAATGTGCTTGATCTTCACAAAAGAATTCGCGAACTACCTAAGCCCGTTATTGCCATGGTGAACGGATATGCCATCGGTGGCGGACACGTCTTGCATGTCGTGTGCGATCTTACAATTGCATCTGACAATGCGCGATTTGGACAAACGGGTCCGAAGGTGGGGAGTTTTGACGCAGGTTTTGGTTCCAATTTTTTGGCTTCACATGTAGGCCAAAAGAAGGCGCGCGAGATCTGGTTTTTATGCGAACAATACACAGCAGATGAAGCAGAAAAAATGGGCATGGTGAATAAAGTGGGTCCCCTGGCCGAATTGGAAGATACCGTTGTGCAATGGTGTAAGACCATCATGAAGCGTTCACCTTTAGCAATACGTATGATTAAGCGCGGTCTCAATGCTGAACTCGATGGTCAGCGCGGATTAATGGAATTTGCCGGAGATGCTACCCTGCTTTATTACCTTACAGAAGAAGCACAGGAAGGCAAAAAGGCATTTCTCGAAAAACGTGAT
>JBJXFC010000032.1:0-2636 GCA_046153915.1 Flavobacteriales bacterium | reverse complement strand
AACACAATTCCGCCGATAAGTCCAATGAGTAAGATGCCTGCAAGAATTCCATACGTCCAGCGGCGGATGAGGTAGTGGCGATGTGCTTTGGCGATATCATTTCGAATAGAAATACGTTCCATGCCGGCGATGAGAGCTTGTTGGTGAGATACATCGATTTTAAGTTGGGCATCCGAAGACATTTCGAGCTCAAAAGCTTGTCTGTCCTGCGCGCTGAGCGATTGAAGCAAATAGGCTTCGATGCGTGCGATTTGTTCGAGTTCGTTTCTCATAGCGCGGCCCTCCCATCCTGATTGGCCAACAACTGGCGGTATACTTCACGTGAATGCTCCAGGCATTTGTATTTCTGATTGCGTGCACTTTGTTCGGTGCTGTATCCAAGCTTTTCTGCAATCTGCACCATGTTCAATTTAGTGATGTAAAAAAGCTGCAAGAGCTCTTTACATTTGTCACCTAGTTTTTCGAATGCTGTTTCTGCCAGCTTAAACTTGCCTTCATTTTCTGTAGGCTCACTGGTTTCTTCTGAAAGCGATGCACTGAGTTCTGAAGGCGGCATTTTTTTGCGTTTCTTCAACTCATCACTCCACACAAATCGGGCAACACTGTAGAGATAGGTATCGATCGAAGAAGTGAGCACAAATTGTGGATCAGTGCATTTCCGGCAGAATACAATCAGTGTTTCCTGAAAAACATCCTGCGCATCGTCGGCGCTTCCGCCATACTGCTTGATGAGCGATTTGATCTTCGGGAAATACCGGTAGAGTCGGGTGAAGGCCTTGGTTCGTTGGCCTTCCCGGATATGCACTATGATTTCCTGGTCCGTCATATTGGAGGGTATTTGCATCTTGATGGCAGCAAAGCCGGAATGTCACCCCGATTTCTTAAGTTTTTCAAATATAACCACCAAAATGGACTTAAATTTCCCTGAGGACATCAAAAGGGCCATCTTCCGACGGCCCTTCTGTAATTAAAAGAATTCAAAACTTCAATATCAGTGCCTTATTATCAAGGGTAAACAGGCAGTGTTGTCTTTGGTTGAAGCACGCACAAAGTAAGTTCCGTTTGCAAGAAGGCTCACATTTAACTCATTGGTATTTGTTGAACTGCATACCAATCTTCCCGTTGCGTCTATTATTTCGATTAAATCAGGGATAGCGCCGGTCGGACTGCTTATTTTAAGAATATCGTTGGCAGGATTTGGAAAGACATTGAATGAAGTAGGTTGAGTGTTTACGACACCATCACTGCAGTCTGTATTAACTCCAAACCAATAAGCAACCGTGGCTCCTGTATTGTATAGAACATTGTCATCTTCGATTGCATTCTGATTATTCACTAGGAGGTTGTAGATTATTTCTGAACCCGGTACTGCATCCAAATCGAATGCAAAGTGAATTTCATAACAGCCGTCCGGCAAACAAAAATTGTCGATGTAGTTTGTGTTTACTGTGGCCATGCCGTTGCCGGAATAGACCAAGGTATTGTTCGTGGTTTCAATAATGGTGAAGGAGAGATCTAACACGTTCTCTGTCTCGTTGAGATTTACTTCGACGGTTGATTGAGTGCAATTCTCAACACAAGTTGAATTGATTCCAAAGACATATTCAACCAGATTCTCGTTGATTACATTTATCGACTGAATAATGTTTTCGGCATTTCCCTCCAGGAAAAAAACAAGTAAATCGGAATTTGCCACCCCGAAGCCTTCCAGAGTTAAAGTATAACAACCGTCTTCAAGGCAGGTGAAATAATCATAGTTTGGTGTCTGCATTGAGAATTGCGCATTTCCCTGATCAATAATAACCTGTGCTTCATTGGAAATAGACCAATATGTTACCGTAGGTCCGCCATTGTTTAGATTGCTTTCAAGTCCGATTTGGACTTCAGTGCATGGCAAATCGCAATCTTCGACTGTAATGGTGATTGATTCCTGCCAGCCCTGACAAAGCGCGTTGGAGAAAACACAATTGACGTTGTAAATTCCTGGTTCAGCATAGAAGTGTTCGATATAATGTCCACCTTCTTCGGAAGTTCCATCACCAAAATACCAGATAAAAGCTTCTCCTTCTACAAAATCACCTGCTTCAAAAATCATGACACCGCAGGAATCACCTGCCATACTCAAGATATCAATGTCACAGAGATTTATTTCACATGCATTTACTGTTATCGTGGTTTCCAAAAAGATGGTTGGTGCACAATCATTGCCATACAATTGAATATTTACAGTAACGGTATAAATTCCATCGGCGGTGTATTGATGATCGGCTATCGTATTAAAATCGGTTGTGGATGTTCCATCACCAAAGTCCCAGATTATGGTTGCATTTTCATTGGATGTCGGAATACCCGCTTCAAAATGCCAAAGTCCACAATCGTTGATCATATTGGACCAAATAATTTCAGGGCAACCGTCTTCGTTTCCACCACAGGCTTCAACTGCCAATTCGGTGCATAGGTAGAAACCGCCCGGACATGTTTCTGTTGTTCCTTCAGCACATACGGTATAGAGTCCGGGTTCGGCATACAAATGAAGAAATTCATTCATGCCATATCCTTCCGTGTCGCCAAAATTCCAACCAATATTTCCAAATTGACTTTCTCCCCAGTTGTTCACTTCGAAAGTGAATTGATGA
>JBJXFC010000303.1:0-3338 GCA_046153915.1 Flavobacteriales bacterium | reverse complement strand
TGCCCGGACCACTGTTGTATGCAGCCAATGCAAGCTGCCAGTCGCCAAATGTATCATACAGAAAACGCAGATACTGACATGCAGCATCAGTCGATTTGTACGCGTCAAAACGCTCGTCCTGGTAGCTGGTAACTTCCAGGCCATATTGTTTGCCTGTAGCCACCATGAACTGCCACAATCCTCCCGCGCCCGCTCTTGAAATGGCTGTTGGGCTCAGTGCAGACTCCACAATGCTGAGGTATTTCATCTCCAATGGGATTCCGTATTTCGCCAATTGTTCTTCCATCATCGGGAAATACAATTGCGACATACCCAATACTTTGCTGGTAATATCACGGCGACGCACAGCGTAAAGATCAATGAAGCCCTGAACCGTTGGATTGTAAACCAAATCGAATGGAGTGTTCTTGTCGAGCACCTGCATGCGTTGGGCTACCAATTCGCTTGAAAACGTTGGAACGTGTTCAAGAGAATAGTCATAAGCGTTTAAAACACACTTATCCGTAGAAAAACAGTAGTGATTGAGATAACTCTGAACCAGGATGCGGTCAATCTCGGCTACTTCCGCATTTTCGGGCGAAATATTGCCAAAAGGTGACGGAGCCAGGGTGTCCTTCTCGATTGCGTTTGCAAAGAATGCAAACGACAAAGCCATGGTAATGCTGATCAATTTCCTCATAATTTCCCTTGAATTTAACCGGTTGATAAATGGCTGAGCAATGATAATAACTCGGGCCTGTAAATCGCGCTTTTGGCACAACGAATTTAACGATCCCAAATTGTCTTTTGTTTCGGGCATTTCGTCGGGCCTGGCGGGTAGTTTTCAACAAGACCATGAAGAAACCGCTGATGTGCTGCGGTTTTGGGGTTGCCTCTCCGCCACCAACCATTCGCCAGAGACTGATTTTCTGCCGATTAACCTGAAGCCGCTGCGGTCGAAAGCCTCCAGAATCACTTCCAAAAGATGGCCTTTTGGCTTCAAAAAAGGTGTTTTTGGATGACTTTCTGGCCAAAAACAAAAAAAACCACGGCAAAACCGTGGCCTTTTGGATTCCGGTAACCGGATTATTTCTTTACTCGCTCGTGGTACTGACCAGTGGTGGTATCTACACGAATAGTGTCTCCTTCGTTGATGAACAATGGAACACGCACCTCTGCACCGATATCCAGTTTTGCTGGTTTAAAAGCGTTTGTTGCGGTATCTCCACGAACGCCTGGCTCAGTGTATGAAATTACGTATTCCACGTATTGTGGCAAGTCGCAACTCATAGGCGATTCATCTTCTGTATTGAACAACACCAGGCATTTCATTCCTTCTTTGAGGAATTGTGGTGCGTTGATCATGCTTTCTGCAATACCAATTTGCTCGAAATCCTCCATATTCATGAAGTTGTAGTTATCGTCTTTGAAGAGGAATTGGTATTCTCGGGTCTCAATGCGCACAACTTCTATGGCCACACCGCTATTGAAGGTCTTGTCTACAATCTTTCCGTTGTTGAGGTTTTTGATTTTGGTGCGAACGAATGCCGGGCCTTTTCCGGGTTTCACATGCAGAAATTCAATCACTTTCCAGATGTGGGTGTCCATTTTGAAACACAATCCGTTTACGATGTCGGCTGTAGTAGTTGCCATAGTGGTGTCGGTTTTACGATTACTTCCCCGTTTAGGGGGCGCGAAAATACAACGATTGCAGGCAATTCCCAACTGCCTATTTGGATACGATCATGATCTCCACGCGGCGATTGAGTGATTCCAATCCTGGATCTTCCAATGTTATAGGAAGTGGTCGGGTTTGAGCAAAACCCCTGTAAGTCATTCTTTCAGCCGAAATGCCATTTTTAATAAGATGCTCATAAACAAATTTGGCTCTGTTCTCCGATAGCTTTGGTTCTCCGGTATCGAGATCGGTGCCGTCAACAGTGGGTACATTTCCACAGCATACGTGACCTTGAATTTCGATCACAAGAGTGGGATTGTCTTTCATAATCCTCACCAATTCGTCCAGCACTTCATAGGATTTTACCAACGGGAAATGCTTCCCTCCGATAAAATTGAGCCCTGTAATTGGCAGTATGGCTCCAACTTTTGAAGTTGAGGCGGACGTAAAATCTCCTTCTACTTTTTTCTTGAGGGCTTTTTCAGCTATTTCCAAATCAAATTCAATTTCTACTCTTCGCAAAGATTCGTCGTAAGCCGTTTCGGTTGAATCACACCCCGATTCTCCAGCCCCAATGATTGTGGACTGAGCAATACCGGTTATATTCTTCCAATTCGAAGCAACAGCATTGGCGCGCTTTTCTGAAAGAGCCTGATTGTAACTATTCGAACCTGAACAATCGGTATATCCGGTGATGCGCACATACGAAATTGCTTTCTTCAAGGCCTCGAGCGAAAGACCTTCATTCGAAATGGCCTTTTCCAACTCTCCTTTTTCAAGTGTGAAGTGGTTGACGGCGAAATAGAATTTCAATACGTGCTTCTCACTCGCCGCTTGAATTGAAAATACGGAAAGAAACAACGTGGCGATAACCAAGAGAGGACGCAAGACAAAACAAACTGCAATGTTCTTCACTTCGCTTATTTCACCAATTCAGGTTGCAACAGATTAAACGCAGGCAATTCTACTTCGGAACTATTGAGTTGCAGGACGCCTTTTACCGAGTATTTTTTTAACTCTGCATAGTAAGTGGATTCATCCAGTCCGTTTAGATAGACATAGTCTGGCGCCTCGACACTGCGATCCTTTTCAGATTTTGGATTGCGGCGGAACTGGGTGAGGATGGTTCTTCCAACAGCATCCACACTCAGATAGCCCGTAATTTTTACTTCTTTGCCGTTGAGTGAAGTTAACTTCTTGCTGAACTCAGGCGCCCAGAGATTCTGATTGTTTGTTTCGTCGGAGCGCTGTTCCCACGTGGTTTCATAAAGCAAAGACCAATCAAGTGAAACCGGAGACGGTGCAACAAAAGAAAAAATCACAGGCAATGCCAATAGAAAAAATCCTTTTTTCATGATCCTTTTAGATTAAAAAGCATGACGAATATAGGAGGAATCAGCCACAATCAACTGATTTCTATATAAAAAAGACAATAACCGATCAAGGCTTGTACTCTACAGCTCCATCCAGGATGTAATTCATCTGGTATACGTCTGTGCCGTTGAGCTTGAGTTTGCCTTTGAATGTGAGGCGCTCATCGGTTTTATAGGTTCTGTTCTTGCCAGAAAAACGCAGGTCACACACACTCTCGGGTCCGCCACCACCGCAGAAATAACAGTTGGCGTAAGGATACCTGGACACTACGTAAAAATTCTCATCGTAATCAACAGGAATTACATAC
>JBJXFC010000011.1:0-5681 GCA_046153915.1 Flavobacteriales bacterium | reverse complement strand
CACACATTCGTCTATTTCATCCGAGAAAAGATTGGCAGCCATCAGAGCCAAAACAGGGCGCATGCGTTTGCCACCCAATTGCATGATGTAATTCACAGGCTGAAGAATTTGTTCTTCGCCATTGACGCGGATGAAACCGTTTATTTTTTTGGTGAGGATAGTTTGAATGTCCTCAATAGTGTGCAATACCATTTGTTTACTCGTAATCCGAAATCATGAATTTGCCACGGATCGGTCCGTCATTTTTATAAAAAACAACAACATCACTGTTCTGATTAGCCATCAGAGTGCGCTCCCATGATTCGCCATGTCTATCAAGAAATTGAATTCTTACTTCATCTGAATTACTTCGTTGTGCATCAAGTTCAAAGAAGCCGTTTCTATCAGTGACGGTCCAATTTCCAGATGACAAATCAGTCACTTTAACATTTTTAATTCCTTTATGTTTAATTCTACTACTTAAGAGTCTTCCTTTCACCTTTTGCACCTGACTATAGGTATCACTATCTTCCTTCGATTCAGACTCAGTGACAATTTCATAACTCGATGTTGATTCATAGACGAAAGAATTTGATCTGACAGTTGCTAGTAGCAGAAGAAAAACGGCAACAAATCTTAATACGGACCAAGATGCAAGACGCCCGTTACTAACCATTTCACATTCAGAAAGATCAGGATCAGTTAACTGTGATTCATTGAATGTTCCACATTTTACTTTCGCATTGCAGCGCAAATGATTTCGAATTTCATCACTCGACATCCTTGTAAAATCTACTACAACTTCTTTGCATTTTGAGCAATAATCCCCTTCGATTGACTTTGAAAAATACTGTTCCCCAATCTCGCAAGGCATTGGCAACTTAACCGCAGGACTGTTGTTTCTGCTCATGGGAATTTCTATTTTCCAACCTTGAGTTGCTCCAACAAATATTTACCATACCCACTATTCACGAGTGGTTGAGCGACTTTCTCAAATTGTGTATCACTGATAAATCCCATGCGCCAGGCCACTTCTTCGATGGCGCCGATTTTCAAACCTTGTCTATCCTCAATCACCTGCACATATTGTCCGGCCTGCATCAACGAAGAGAAAGTTCCCGTATCGAGCCAGGCTGTTCCTCTATCAAGTTTCTGGACTTTTAATCTTCCCTGCTTCAGGTATTCTTTATTGACGTCGGTGATTTCGTATTCACCTCTTGCACTCGGCTTTAGATTTTTTGAAATCTCCACCACATCGTTGTCGTAGAAATACAATCCTGGTACAGCATAACTACTCTTCGGCGATTTGGGTTTTTCTTCGATGGAAATGGCTTTGTTGTTTGCGTCGAATTCTACAACTCCATAACGCTCCGGATCGCTCACGTGGTAGGCATAGACAAGTCCGCCATCTATATCGGTATTGTCGCGCAGAAGGTTTCCAAATCCTTTGCCGTAGAAAATATTATCGCCAAGAACCAACGCTGCTTTTTCCTTTCCGATAAATTCTTCACCCAATACAAATGCCTGTGCAAGTCCGTTGGGCACATCCTGAATTTTATAGCTGAAAGAACATCCTATCTGACTTCCATCGCCCAGCAGTTTTTGAAACCCAGGCATATCGTGTGGAGTGGAAATAATCAATACGTCACGAATACCAGCGAGCAGAAGTGTAGACAATGGATAATAAATCATCGGCTTGTCGTATACCGGCATCAGTTGCTTGCTTACTGCCAATGTGAGCGGGTAAAGCCTTGTTCCGCTGCCTCCTGCGAGAATTATTCCTTTCATGTGATTTAAATTTAAAGCCCTTTTTTCAGGATCAAAAATGGATCAGGAAAAAATTCCCGATGTTATCTGATTATCAATTATGCCTGTTCTTCGATCTTTCTTATTTCCCAATCGGTGTATTGCAATTCATCTTCTTCGTCCATCATCACAAAAAATGGTTCCTGAAAAGCTTTGGTGGTAACGCTGCGTTGGAATGATAGCAGCAATGCGGGCAATACGATCAGGTTGGTAAACATTGCCACCAGAATTGTTGCGGCAGTCAAAACTCCCAAAGCTCTTGAACCCTCAAATTCGGATGCCGCAAAACATCCGAAACCAAACAGCAATACAAGTGAAGTATACACCATGCTTGCACCTGTTTCGCGTATAGCAAGCAATGCAGATTCTTTGATCTTCCAGTTGTGGTGTTTTAACTCCTGGCGATATTTGGCAAGATAATGAATGGTATTGTCCACAGTAATACCCAGCGCGATGCTGAACACAAGGATGGTACTTGGCTTAAGGGGAATATCCAGAAAGCCCATTGCTCCCGCCGTCATGAGCTGTGGAATTATATTCGGAATAAATGAAATGAAAACCATACGCGCACTCCAGAACATCACGGCCATCATCAGTGAAATAATCAATACGCCAAAAAACAAACTACTTGTAAGATCACCTACAAGGTAATTGGTGCCTTCGAGAAATATGACAGAAGTACCTGTTAGTGTGACATCAAATTTTTTCGGATCAAAAATGCTATCAATCTGCGGTTTTATTTCCGTCATCAGGCGGTCCATTTCTTTGGTGCCGATATCTGCGATCTGCGTTGTTACACGCGTCATGGTTTTGGCGCTATCCAAAAATGTTTTTTCCGCGCCCTTTGTGTTGTATTGATCTCCTTCGAGATAGGGCCCGATAAAACTTTGTTCGTCGCGTGAAATCAGTGTATAGTATTCGGGATCGCCGTCGTAAAAAGCCTGTTTGACGAATTTTCCTGCATCTACAATCGATAGAGATCTTGAAAACGGATGAATGGTGGTATCCTTTAATTTTAATTCGTAGCCAGCGAGAAGTGTTTGAAGGTCTTCAATTCTGCTCAGGTTTTTAGATTGTGTAATTTGACCTTTCTTCCTTCCATCAATCAGAATTTCGAAAGGCATTACCCCATTAAAATTGCTTTCAAACCATTTGAGATCCGTTATAACACGATCTGAGTCTGGAATATCGTCAACAATATTTCCGGTGGTATGCATGAGCGAAATTCCATAAAAACACAATCCGGTAAGAACAATTGTTGCACCATAAATAGCGCGGCGATGGTACATTACTAATCGCACAAGCATGTCCAACACCTTCTCGAGCCATGGAGTGCTTAAATGCCCCAGGTGTTTTTCTTTTGGAGGAGGAAGAAAACTGTATACGATTGGAAAAATAAGTAACGAAAGGAAAAAGGCAAACAAACAATTTAAACTGGCGATGACACCAAAATTTTTGAGCAAATCGCTAGAGGTAAAAATGAATGTCGCAAATCCCACAGCGGTAGTGGCATTGATCATAAATGCTGCTGCACCTGCCTTTTGAACTACGCGCGCCAAAGCTCTGGTTTTGTTGCCGTATCGCTGAAACTCCTGGTGGTATTTTGTTACAAGGTAAATACAATTGGGAACCGTTGTCACAATCATGAGTGGTGGTATCAATCCCATCAACATGGTTATCGGATAATCGAACAACGCGATACTTCCCATGGCAATTACAACACTCACCACAACCACACTCATTACAACCAACGTCACTTTAAGACTTCGGAAGAATACAAAAAGCAATACCATACAAATAAAAGCCGACAACACAGTAAAGAACTTGAGCTCAGCCTTTACCTTGGTAGACATGATGGTGCGGATGTAAGGCATCCCGGATAGGTATGTTTTGATTCCAGTATCTGCAGTAAATTGATCACTCAACGCAATCATCCTTTCCACAGCATCTCCTCTATTCTCCGAATTGAATAATTGTCCATTTACAAACACCATCATCAATCCGGCATCGGTGCTGTCCTGATAAAGCAGGCCTTTGTAAAATGGCAAATCGTATAATCGATTCTTCAGGCTATCCATTTCCGTCTGGTCTTTAACCATACCACTGATGACAGGGCGAAAAACAAACCGGGTATTGAGGGTATCCTTTACGAGATCATAACAATGTGAAACTGAAAAAACGCTGTCCACCGAATTCATCATCACACCATCCACTTCTACCTGAATCGACTTGATATCCTCAACCAATTTGCGCCATTGGTTAAAATTTTTCACGTCCCAGATTTGTTCATCGCGGTATCCGATTGCCAGCACTGTTCCATCCTCACTAAACTGATCGATGAACTTTTGATACTCCACATACGTGCTGTCGTCGTGCGGAAGAATTCCTCCAAAACGGTAGCTCATGCGCACCTGGCGTGAGTGATATCCCATAAACACTGTGAGCAGAATGAGCACTATCCCAATCGGAATGCGCTGTCTTAAAATAAAAGCTCCTATTCTACCCCACATGCTCTTTTATGTATTGGTTATTCCGCTTTGAGCAGAAAATAATTTTTCTTTCCTTTTTGCAACAAAACAAAACTACCGTTGAGCAGATCATTCGAATCAATTTTTTTATTCTGGTCTGCTTTTATTTTGTTCACGCTGATGCTGTTTTCAGACAATGCGCGTTTTGCTTCACCATTGGACGCGAGGAATCCACTTTTCACCAATGCGTCTGTAACACTCAATCCAGCTTCGATTTCTCCTTTCGAAATACTTCCCTGCGGTACTCCTTCAAAAATATCGAGGAGCGTTTCATTGTCCAATTTTTTCAAATCCTCGTCGGTCGATTTTCCAAAAAGAATTTCAGAAGCATTCATGGCAATCTGCAAGTCGTCTACAGAATGAACACGCACTGTAATATCCGCTGCCAATGCTTTTTGCAGAATTCGTTTGGATGGATCAAGCAAGTGTTCCTTTTCAAGCGCCTCAATTTCTTCGCGGTTTTTCAAAGTAAAGATGCGGATATAATTCGACACATCACTATCGCTTGCATTGAGCCAAAACTGGTAGAATTTGTAAGGAGATGTGCGCTTTGGATCTAGCCACAAATTGCCACTTTCTGTTTTGCCAAATTTGGTTCCGTCGGCTTTTTTAATCAATGGAGTGGTGAGTGCATATGCTTCTCCGCCTTCCATGCGCCTGATCAATTCAGTTCCTGTTGTGATATTTCCCCACTGATCACTTCCACCCATTTGCAGCATCACACCTCTATTCTTCCACAACCAGTAAAAATCGTATCCCTGGATAAGTTGGTAGGTAAATTCTGTAAAACTCATTCCCTCGCGATCTTCTCCGCTGATTCTATTCTTCACAGAATCTTTGGCCATCATATAATTGACCGTAAGTCTTTTTCCCACATCGCGAATGAAATCCAGAAATTTAAATTCTTTGAACCAGTCGTAATTATTTACGATCTCGGCAGAATTGGCGCCACAATCAAAGTCCAGAAATTTTTCCAATTGTTTGCGCTGACAATCCTGGTTGTATTGCAGCACTTCTTCATTGAGAAGATTGCGTTCCTGTGATTTGCCACTTGGATCTCCGACCATTCCTGTTGCGCCGCCAATCAACGCGATTGGTTTGTGACCACAATGTTGGAAATGAAGAAGGGTCATTACCTGCACCATATTGCCAATGCCTAATGAATCTGCAGTAGGGTCAAATCCAATATACCCGGGAGTAACTCCTTTATTCAATAAGTCCTCCGTTCCCGGCATTGCATCGTGCAACATCCCTCGCCATTTCAGTTCTTCGATAAAATTCATACTCCAAAAATATTCGGCCAAAATAAGATGTCCACGCTCAGAGTGCAGATATTACTTCTTCCAATCTGATTCCGCGGGAACCTTT
>JBJXFC010000007.1:0-9911 GCA_046153915.1 Flavobacteriales bacterium | reverse complement strand
CTCAAGATCATTCCTCCGGAACTAAGTGTTTAGTTAGTTTTGGTATACAGAAGAAAAGCGAAGGGTGGTTCCTTCGCTTTTACTTTTTTATATGTTTTTTTCAGTTTAATCGGGATTCCAGGAATTGCGGTATAGATCAATTCTTAGTTCGAAACAATCATTTTTTGAAAGGATGATTTACCGTTGCAACGCGTTTCAATAAAATAGATTCCATTGCTCAGAGGTTGGTTAAATGTGATCAATTGTGTGAGTGAACCATCAACCGTAAGCCATTCGTCGAGCACTATCCGGCCTGATCCTTCCAATACGCGAATTTCTATCCGGTTTTCTTTTACATCCTCAATGTGCAGATTGATTGATTCGCCGTTACCCGGGTTTGGATAAATTGATATTTCAAAAAATTCGGATGAAGTCGCTGCCATCGACTCACTATTACCGCCCGCCACGTGAATGATGTCCAACGTTCCTGGCATACCAGCTCCATAAGCGAAATGTGGTGTCCATTGCACCATATACCATTTACCTGTTTGAACGCCGCCGATGGAGGCAAGAGACTTACTTGATGATGATCCGCTGGTTGTGGTGCTGAATGGAATTCCCCCCATTAGTGTGCCAGCACAATCTCCAACTTCTGTAAAAGTAATCGTGTGGTAAAGCGCTCCGCATATAAATGGTTTGGCTTGCAATGTGGTTCCTTTCAACACAGTTGCAGGACAACGTTGTGTCGATTTGGTGCGCAAATTAGCATGAGGTGCGATGGTGATGGCGCAGCTCGTATTGCCTGTAATTGACAAACTTTCACTATTTCCTGCAGCGTTTACGAAACTAAAATTACCTGTAATAGTTACGGCATATGTTCCACCATGTCGCAGGGCGAGTGAAGGTGTGCTCAATGGGATTTGACTTGGGGCCGTGCCTGCAGTGGGGTTACCGGGAGTCACTCCTGTTGGAGTAACGCTAAAGGTATAGCTGCTTGCCCCGGAATATGTTGGTTTGAAATTCGTACAGAGGTCGTAGGTTCCGCTGCCATCTGCGCATCCACTGAATGATATTATCTGAATGCATAGGCTAAAACTACCAACAACTCCATCATAACTGCGCACTGCAACGAAGTATGTTTGTCCCGTTATGAGACCGCTACTAACCATGATTTCGCCTAGCGCAGGATTGGTTGTTGCGTTTTCCATATCTATCTCCAAACCATTGCTGTCATGCAATTCCAGAACGACGTCCATGGCTGAAGAGCTACACACAACACGAACGGCACTGCTGGTAGCAACAAAACTATACCATGCATCCTGACCACCTCCGGGAAGGACGTTAGCCGGATTGCCCGGGCCAATTTCACTTGCACCGACCAGCGTACCGGTGTAACAATTTCCTTGTGGATAAGCCGATCCACTATTAGGCGCGAGTGGTGCGTTCTGAAAATTGTCATTGGGAACGGCAGACGGAGCGCAGTTTTCATCCACTAGTAAATCGCAGTCTTCGTCGATGTTATTGCCGCAGATTTCAATGGCATTGGGGTGAATCGTAGGGTTGTAATCATTGCAATCTCCCAGTGGCATTGGTGTTAAGACAAAACCGGCTGTGGGCTGAAAACACGATTGAACGGATACGAGTGCATATCCGTCATTGTCATTGTCCATGTAGTATGTTTGAGGAAAAGCACAGGACTGGTCATCTATGGTAGCCTGAGGATTGAAATTGCAGGCATTTTGATCCATACAGCCGGGACCACCGGTTGTAAATGAAACCTCGAATGGACCGTTGGGCCCAAGTGTTGCCTGATACATCCAGCCCCACTCAGGGTTTGAAAACATCAGAATAGATCCGTTCCAGCCATTGTTTCCGCTGGTAGACATTGCCAGGGTGTATTCGGTGAATGGCGTTAATTCAAGAATTTGAGAAGAGGGCAAAACAAATGATTGATAGTAATTGGTGAAAATTGAAGTGAGTTGCGCACCGAAAATATCATTGCCCAAAGGCCCTTCGCTAATAAATGTCATCATGCTGCACGATGCAAAACAGAGACCTACAGTACCTTCTTCTGTGAATGGATTGTAATTGCAACTGGAAGGAATTGTACATCCGGAATTGTTGCATGGACCTCCAACAGAAAAATCATACTCGAGACTGATGAAGCCGTAGAATGTTCCGTCATAACCACCGTCCAGGTGCCACTCGATATTGGGGTCAAGTGGATTGGGATTGATAATCGTGAGACGATAACAGCCTTTCGGCACACATTGAAATTCATCGAATGTGGAACCGCCTGTGCTGATGCGCTCTTCGATAATTGCTCCTGTATTGTCTGTAATGCGATATCCAAATCCTGCCAAACTCAATCCTTCGTAATTGAGTGCATGAAATCCTACAAGTCCACATCCATTCCAAATCTGTTCGCTATAAATATAATTTCCGCAGTCGTCGGCGACCCTGTAGGTTACGGTCGACTGGAGTCCCAGAGGTGTGTCATAGGTCTCATTGGCTATGATTTCAACGGTCGCTGATGAACAATTATCCACTGGTATGGCATAAATTCCGGGTTCTGAAACTACTATTTCCGGATCAAATACCAAAGTAGGAGCGGTAATATCTACAACATTTATAACATGAATTATGGAAGCAGAATTTCCGCAGTCATCCTCTGCTGTAAAAACTCGTTCAATGGTGTACGTACCCGTGCAAGCGCCTTCGGTTATACTTTCTACCCAGGAAATGAGCACCTCTCCATCACAATTATCGTCAGCCTCCGGGAATATCAATGGAATTTCATCTTCGCATGATATCGTAATGTCTTCGGGTACATAGGTAAATATTGGATCGGTAGTATCTACCACCGAAACAACTACTACAACGATTTCAAAGTTGGAACATGCATCCTCGATCGTGAAGGTATAAGCCATCGTAAAGTTGCCTGGACAAAAGCCTGGTATTAAGTCTTGAGTGTATGAGATGATTACGCCACCACATGGACTGGTAGCTGTTACCACGGGTGCGCCGGTAAATTCTGAACACTCAACCGTATAGTCTTCCGGGGCAGAAATGTCAAGTTGGGAATAGACTACAGTACTTGTGAATATGCTGATTGCCCAAAGAAATAGGATTTTTGGAAATAGGGTTCTGATTGACATGGTTTTTGTATTTTAAGGATACAAACAAAGAAATCAGAACGGCTTAGCGCCATCGTCAAATATCATGAGGACGATTTCCCATACGCCCAAATTTATAAGCGATATTTGCTGCTGTGACCAGGTCTCTTATTACATGCATTTCCCTCCTGTTGATCCTTGCGCATACATCGTATGGCCAGGGCCATCTTTTTCTGGAACATTATGGACCGTCAGATGGACTCAATGCTTCAACGGTCTGGAAAGGACTCAAAGATGATCAGGGTTTTTTATGGATGGCCACCGATGATGGATTGGTGCGCTATGATGGATTGGAATTTAAAGTCTTTCGAAGTAAAATTGAGGATACCACCGGTTTTGACCATGGCAATGTGTTTGATCTCATCAAAGATTATCGCGGCCAGTTGCTCGCTGTAGCGAAGAATGGGCTTGTTCGTTTTGATCCTGCAACGCATATTCTTCGTCGGATTCCATTTCGCCCGGAAAATTTCCGCACTTCCATTGTCAATGTACCAAGACTGCTTGCCCTCGGTGAGGACCCTCATCACAATTTATGGATATGCTCTTCTTATGGTATTTTTATTTTGAATGAGAAGGATGAATTCGTGAAGTATATCCGTATCGAAGATGAAACGCTGGTGAATCAATTTAACCACTGCAGAGGAGTAACGTTTGATGATTTGGATTGTGCCTGGATTGCCACGGAGGCAGGTGTAGTGCGCATTCATTGCCGGGATTATTCAATTACCAAATGGCCGCTAATGGACAATGGCGGATTACATCGTGCAATCCATCATTCGGAGGGTAAAGTTTGGGCTTATGGAGAACAATTGTATTGCTTCGATGCACAAAATCCATTTCCTGATGTCATTCCCAATTCCGGGCTGGGTGGTTTCATTTTTAGTATTTCAGAGAATCCGCGTCAAAAGGGTCAGTTATGGTTGTCAAACCGAAGCGGTGGTGTTTCCATGTTTGATTCGAAATCCGCATCCTTTAGCGAATTTAAAATGCATCGTGAAGATAAATCCGATGATCTTGTGTATGCGACCCATGTTTTTTTTGATGAAGAAGCCATGTGGATTGCAAGCCATCAAGGATTGTATCGCACTGTTTTGGCCGACGACCAGATTCATACCGTTGTTTTGAGTGAAACAACCGGCGTGCAGGATCATGCTATATATAATATATTTCCAGACAACTTTCCTGATACACAGGATTGGTCTATGGTTACCACTTCGGATGGATTGTATCGCTGTAATTTTAAAACCGGTGAGTATCGGAAACTGCCTTTTCCCAGGGATACACAAGGCAACGAGATCAGTGGACTAAACCATCGTTTTCAGAATGCGGAGGATGATAATTTTTGGAGCGTGGGTTGGAAGGGTTTGTATAGATGCAAGAATGACGCATGTAAACTAATTATTGCCGATTCGGTTGTTGAGCCCGGAAAACGTGACTGGAGGTGGTTGATAAGCTCTGTGCAACGTGACTCTAAAGGGCGATTCTGGATTGCGGCCGAATCGAAACTTGCTTTACTCGATGGCGACCAGATTACGTTTTATGCACCTCCTGCCATAACGGATCATAGTGGAGACACCTTGATGGCAAAGCCATCTTTCAATCGTTTTCTTTTTGATAAAGATGAGAATATCTGGCTGGTTAGCGACTTTTCTTCTCAGAAGCATGTCATTGCCATGTACAAATTTGATGTGCAGACACGGCAGTTTGAAGCTTTTCATCACACAGGAAATAAGGACTTTCCAAACGTTGAAAATATTTTCTCGCACGCCCTCATTGGTGATGAGTTATGGTGTGCTACAGCTTCCGGAATCCTTCGGTTTAATCCTTATCTATCTACTCCGGTATTCGATCTTGTAACTTATGAAGACTGGTTGCCAACTTCCTCCAGCGGTACAATAGTAGCGGGCCCGCGGGGCGAAGCATGGATTACAACCAAATTGGGACTCATTCGCTGGCGATCCGATTCCAATGTTCGCATCTTTAAAAGAACAGACGGCTTCTTTGAAGACAATCCCGGAAGGATGCGCAGCGCGAGGGATGGTGCTATTTATCTCTTCAATGATACCTATGTTACCTGGTTTCATCCCGATAGTCTACGGGCAACTCGAAAGGTGCTTCAGCCTTTTCTAACGGGCATCCTGGTAAATAGTATGCCATATATGTCTGCACAATCGACTTCATATCTGAGTGAAATATACTTGCGTTACAACGAGAACTCTATCGCTCTCAACTTTTCAGCGCTCGATTTTGCCAAAACGAAGAATGTAATGTACGCATATACGATCGAAGGCGCGGGAGAAGGATGGATCGAGACCGGAAAGAACAGCGCGGTGACTCTTTCCGGATTAAGTGGAGGTGATTATATTTTCAAAGTGCGCGCGCGTTACAGCGATGAGGACTGGAGTGAAAAAATTCTAACGCTTAGGATTTCTATTGCAACGGCATGGTATAAAAGCTGGTGGTTTTATGTATTGATTGCTTTGACTCTCGCGACTATCATATATTTTCTCGCGCGTTTCAGGTTGCGTCAGCTATTGCGACTTCATCAGGTGAGAAATCGAATTGCATCGGATTTGCACGATGATGTGGGTTCTGCGTTAAGCAGTTTGGTTCTGTACAGTGATCTGCTCTCGCGCCAAGATTTGTCGGACGAAAAGCAAGAGCAAATCGCATCAAAAATCCGGGAGACAGCGCATGACAGCGTGGAAAGTATGCGCGATATTGTTTGGAGTATCAAATCCACAAACGATGAATTTGAAGTTACGCAGAAGTATATGCAACGCATTGCTCTGGACCTTGTGGAGCCGGCAGGAATTGGTTTTAGTATGGAAACAGATCCATCTTTAAATGCGTTGAAATTGCCCATGGAAGTGAGAAAAAATTTGTTCTTGATTTTTAAGGAAGCAATCAACAATGCCCGAAAATACTCTCAGGCACAAGGTATTCGTGTGGTATTGTCGCGTGATGCAGGTCATCTTGTAATGCATGTTGAAGACGATGGTGTAGGCTTCGATTTGAAATCTGTTCGCACAGATACGGCTCCAAAAGGAGGGAACGGCATTCCAAACATGCAGAAACGTGCTATGGAATTAGATGCGGCATTGGATATTCAATCTTCTCAAGGACAGGGAACAAGAATTACACTTCGGATACCTCTTGGACATCGTTAGATTTGACTAGATCTAGACTCATCAATTCAATGTAGGTTTGTAGTATGGAAATTTCACGTGTAGCCATATTCGAAGACAATGACAATCTGAGAAGCAGTTTGTCATTTATGTTGGAGAATACTCCGGGACTTTCATGTACCGGCGCTTTTCCCGATTGCTCTGATCTTTCCGTTAAGCTGGAAATTTCACGTCCCGATGTTATTCTGATGGACATTGATATGCCCGGAATCAATGGAATTGAAGCTGTAAAAGAAGTGCAAAAGCTGGCACCCAATGCCCACACCATCATGCATACTGTATTTGATGATGAAACCAGGATTTTACAAGCTATCTGCAATGGAGCCGTGGGCTATTTATTGAAAGGTGCGCATGCCAACAAAATTATTGCAGCGGTAGAAGAAGCGCGGGAAGGTGGATCACCTATGAGTCCGGGCATAGCACGGAAAGTAACCATGTTGCTGAGTGCAAAGGGAAACACTCAATCTACAGAGTTAAAAGTAAATCTCACCAACCGCGAAATGGAAGTGCTTCAGGAACTTGCGAATGGAAGAAGTTATAAAATGATTGCGGATCATCTGCAGATGGCAGTCCCAACAGTCAATACCCATATTCGAAAAATCTACGAAAAACTTCAGGTGAATTCGTTGCAGGAGGCTGTGGCCAAGGCTATCAGAGCGGGAATAGTTTGATATGGAAGTGGTTTCAAATTGAAAAGGAATGCAAGGGTTTATTCTGAGTGAATTCATGACAATTGAAAGGCCCTTCTTGGCGCATTCTGCGCTGTTATTTTACCATTAAGAAGTGAAGGAGTTAAGAGCCTGTTTAAAATTCCATCAAATCGATTGTTATGTGCCTTTTTAGTTCATACTTCGTTAAAATCTCATCAAATAGGCGCCACTATTATCTGAAATTTTGCCTTGTCTGAACTAAAAATTCACTTATAACAATTCAATTCATGAAATCTCAAACAGGCTCTAAGATTCCTGCGGAATGTGTGGGGCAATCTTCTCGCCCTGTATTTCGTTTCAAAATGAACTAAGGTCAATACTCAAATGGAAGTTTCCTTGAGTGAGCAAAGAAAATCAGATAGCGTTCTATCATTTAATTTCAGCGAAACTCATCCATTTCCTTCTCAATGTCTTTGCGCAATTCCATAAGGTGAATGGCATATTTCTGCATGCGTTTTTCAAGATCTGTTTCGGGCACAAATACTGGCACTTTCCTTGGCATTCCTTTGTCATCCATAGCCACAAAAATGATGATGCAATGGGTGTTGTGCACGTATTCGTTGTCTTCGGGCTTTTTGCTGTGAACATCTACCGCGATGTGCATGGAACTCGAACCAGTGTGAATAATTCGTGTGCGAAGTTCTACGAGGTGACCAATGTGTATGGGCTTTAGAAATTGAATTCCGCCCACATAAACTGTTACGGCATATCCACCGCTCCAATTGACAGCACAGGCATAGCCGGCCTGATCGATCCATTTCATCACAGCACCGCCATGAACCTTGCCGCCAAAGTTGACATCTGTTGGTTCGGCAAGAAAACGAAGGGTAAGTTCTTTGTTCATTCTCCAACGTATTCTACTGAAACACTTTCTACTTGTCCGCCCATGGGTGCATTGAGCTTGGTGACACGCACGCTGATGGTGTTGCATAGGGGCAATACAGATTTAAGTGCTTCGTAAATTCTGTAGGCGACATTTTCGATCAATTTAGCGCGAATGGCCATTTCGCGGTATACCACTTCTTTCACCACCACATAATCTGCAGTTTTACTCAGATCATCATCGATGGCAGATTGTTTGAAGTTCACATCCATCTGCACATCCACGATGTATTCTCCACCAATAATGGCTTCTTCTTCCCAACAGCCGTGATAGGCGTATACTTTGATATTGTTGACAGAAATTTTGCTCATGAAATATTACTACATTTTCGAATACAAATTTGTGTCTAAGATCTAGTGTCTAGCGTCTAGAGTCTTTCGTCTAGAATCTATCCCCTCGTCTCCTTCGCCCACGAATCCTTCAATCCAACCGTGCGATTGAATATTAATTTCTCCGGGGTGGAGTCGATATCTGCACAGAAATAACCCAGTCGGATAAACTGATATTTATTTCCCGCTTTGGCATTTTTCAGATCTGCTTCTGCATACGCGGTTTCTATGACCTGCAAACTGTTTTCATTGATATAGGTTTTAAAGTCGCCATCTTCTGCAGAGGGATTTTCAACTTTAAACAAACGATCGTATAAATTGACCTGCACAGGAACTGCATGTTCTGCAGATACAAAATGCATCGTGCCTTTTACATTCAGTCCGCTGGTGTCATGGCCGCTGCGGCTTTCCGGGAAGTAGGTGCAATGAATTTCAGTAATTTCTCCTGTGTCGTTTTTCACAAAGGATTCGCATTTGATGATATATGCACTTTTTAACCGCACCATCAATCCAGGGCCGAGACGGAAGAATTTTTTGGGCGGTTCTTCCATAAAATCTTCGCGTTCGATCCACAGCTCACGGCTAAAAGGTATCTCGCGAAATCCATCTCCGTTTTCTGCCTCAGGATTGTTTTCACCATGAAGCATTTCTACTTTCCCCTCTTCGTAATTGTCGATGATGAGTTTCACAGGATTTAAAACAACCATCCTGCGATATGCGGTTTTGTTGAGGTCTTCGCGAATGCAGAATTCCAACAGTCCAACATCTATCACATTCTCGCGACGTGCTATCCCCACGCGATCACAGAAATTGCGAACGCTTTCCGGAGTGTATCCACGGCGACGCAATCCACTTACTGTCGGCATGCGTGGATCATCCCATCCGTTCACATGTTTTTCATTAACGAGTTGCAACAATTTGCGTTTGCTCATCACGGTGTAGTTCAGATTGCGGCGTGCAAATTCATATTGCTGACTCGGGAAAATACCGAGTTGTTCTATAAACCAATTGTATAAGGGCTTGTGCACTTCAAATTCCAGTGTGCAAATGGAATGTGTGATTTGTTCGATCGAGTCGCTTTGTCCGTGTGCAAAATCATACATGGGATAGATACACCACTTGTTGCTGGTGCGGTGATGATGCGCGTGTTTGATGCGGTACATCAGGGGATCACGCAAATGCATATTGGGCGATGCCATGTCAATTTTAGCACGAAGTGTTTTTTCGCCGTCCTTAAATTCTCCTGCACGCATGCGCGCAAAAAGATCGAGATTTTCTTCCACAGAACGATCACGGTTTAGCGAGTTTTTACCCGGTTCTGTGGGCGTGCCTTTCATTGACGCTATTTGTTCAGCCGAAAGATCTTCGACATACGCCAATCCCTTTTTGATAAGGGTTACAGCAAATTCATACATCTGTTCGAAGTAATCACTCGCATAAAACTCATTGGTCCATTCGAAACCCAGCCATTTGATGTCGTTTTTAATACTGTCTACATATTCGGTATCCTCCGTTACTGGATTGGTATCATCGAAACGCAGATTGGTTTTTCCATTAAATGTTTTTGCCAAACCAAAATTCAGACAAATCGCTGTGGCATGACCGATATGCAGGTAACCATTTGGCTCAGGCGGGAAACGTGTAAG
>JBJXFC010000398.1:0-3076 GCA_046153915.1 Flavobacteriales bacterium | reverse complement strand
AGCGGACCAGATTTGGGAGCAGAAGGAATTATCCATATCTCTGCTGCAGACTCACCAAATGGAAAAGAAATCGTGATTCTCGCAAATGAAGTGAGTAGCACTTTGTCGATTTTTGAAATCAACTCGTGCGCAACCCTTACGAATGTAACAGTTACCGCAGACGATCTGATAATCTGTCCTGGAAGCGCTTCTTCACTTGCCGCTGTGTCTTTTGCTCCTGCGACATATCAGTGGTACAATGGCGAAACGGCTATCGATGGCGCTACTTCATCAACCTACAGTGCAACTGCTGCAGGAGAATATTCTGTGGAATTCACCAATACTACATTAAATTGTGTTGGTCGCACTCAATCAGTTGAAGTTAGTTTGTATTCAACATCTGTAGTCGTTACACAACAGCCGGTTAAAACAACTGTTTGTGCAGATGTAACCGAAGTGAGTTTCTCTGTGGCAACACAAAGCCCGGTTAAAACTTACCAATGGCAAATGAAGTTGTCACCATTTGTAACTACATGGACCAACCTCACAGACGACGTGAACATCAGTGGTTCAGGTACCGCATTGTTGCAGATTTCAAATCTAAGCAGCGAATGGAACAATCGCGTATTCCGCTGTCGCATGACCAATTGTGGTCCTTCAATAAATTCATTGAATGGAAGACTGATTATTGCCCAGCCCGTGGAAATTGTTGAGCAGCCCGTTTCTCAAATTGTATGTCCGGGCACCGATGCATTGTTTACAGTAAGTGCCGCAGGTTCTGGAACACTGGTAACCAATCCGCTGAAATACCGCTGGCAGAAATTTGATGGATTTGCATACGTAAATCTTTCAAATGGCGCATTGTACTCAGGAGCGAATACATCCACACTGACTGTTATAAATGTAAATGCGGCCGATGCAGCAGTTTCTTACCGTTGCCGTATTACAGGGTATTGCAATCCGAATGGTTTAAATACGGATCTTGTAACCATCACAATTGATGATTGTACACCAGCCATGGAGGAATTTGCAGAGAAATCAGCAGTTGTTGCTCCAACATCAGAATTGGATGTTCTATTGATGCCAAATCCTGCAACAGGTTCTTCGGTTCAATTCCGCATGAATGGCTTTGAAGGAAGCACTGAGATTGCAATTTTTGATGCGATGGGTAAGATGATCAGACAAGAGAAATTGACTGTTCTTGTAAATGAAATTTACACCATTGAATTAAGCAATGTAGAAAATGGATTGTACTTTGTTCAATTCATTGCAGAAGGTCAGCGTGTTGTAAAACAACTGGTCGTAAGCAAATAATAAGACTAAAACTAAATTGACAAAGGCACTCTTAAAAGGGTGCCTTTGTTGTTTTGATGAAGCAGGTAATTGTCATTTGCGATTCATTCCTTTCCAGAACCAATTGGGTTTCAAAAAGGAAATTAACTTTTCGATGGCAGGTGTTTTTGGGGAAACTTCAATTCTTGCATCAACCAGAAAACCATAGTGGCAGGTTGTGCAAGAAACCTTCACCAATTTGAATTCAGAGATGCGCATGGCGCAGTTACACTCAGGACAAGAGAACTGCTTTAAAATGTCTGGATTGATTTTGAGCCTGGATTGCGCCACTGCAGACTGTTGCACTTCGGCGACGCGTTTATTTTTATGTTGCTGAAGTGCTTTTTTGTTTTTTGAAAGAACGTCTTCAAGCATTTTCATTTCCAGGTATCCCCGAAGATTCTCAATATAAACATGAGGTGCGCGCAAGTTCCTGGTTGGTTGCTCCGGCTTCAACAATGCAGTCGACGATTTTATGCATCTGTGAAGGTCACTAAGCAATGTGATTTCATCGCGCAGGTTTAGAAGGCGCTGATACCGGTCGATCGTGGCCAATATCTTCTGAGTTTCTTCCACAGAACTCTTAAGATTTTTTTGCCATTGATGCGGTATAAAAAAGGGGTCGAAGTAAAGTTCACTGAAATGTTCGTACTCCGATGTTTTGACCTCACGAATGGTACGAATGACTTCACCCGGGAAGTGGTTGTAAAGCACATGTGGTTTCACCTTTTGCATGGTGCACCAAACTGTAAACACAAACGCCAACTGATAGCGGTTGATATATCCAAGTTTGCGCAATGTGCCTTGTGCTCCCGGAATCGCCCTTGCAGGGCCTTCCATGGATTCGCAACCAGTGAGCGCAAGTTTGCCAAGGCCGGTAAATACGGTAGTTATGTCCGTGAGAATTTCATTTTCTAAAACGAGCGACAAAACGATTCCTTTTCGATAAAGAAATTTGTGACACAATTCATGAGCCAAAATATAGAGCACTACTGCGTGATTGTCTCTGTAGTTGGGATCTATTTCAACAAATACTTCGCGGCTTTGATCAATATGAATGTGTCCTGCAGTACTTTCCTTTTGTGGCACGTAGGTGATTACAAATGTGCAATCCCACATACCAAGATGTTCAGCAATTTTTCTTCCTGCTTTTTGAACTTCTACCGGATTGTTACTGTCAAATTCGAAAGGGTCGAGTATAGAGTATGCCGTTTCCTTTCCGATTTTGGATTCGAGGAGAAGAATTTTATCGATAAGAGGTATACGGCTCAACGCTGAAAAATTGTATTGCGAATTCAGTGCGCTAGGATTTATTGCATTTTTCCCCCAATAGAATCAATCATTTTGGCGAAGTATGGAAAAAACAAACTTCCCCACATGGGTGCGGTTTTGAAACGAATGATTTTCTTTTGAGTCATGTCATAAATTACCGGCACTTCAAAGGCAGACCAATGCTTTTTTGTCAGAGTCTCACAGGAGGCCGCTGCTTCATTTTCGTATTTTTCTGCGCAAAGAATGGCAATTGAACCAACACCAGACTGGAGACCGCGTGGCCAGCCTTTATGGTTCTTCAACGCGTATTCATAACATGCGGTAGAGAAGTCATGGATGTGTTGCACATCAACCGGGGAAGATGTTTGCCCAATTATGACAAATGTATTGAGCTGACATGCGAACCACGACCAGCGGAATTCTTTCTTATAACCGATGGTGCATGGAATTCCGGCGATAGTTGCTTCACCGAAATAAAGGTTTTCGGATTCGA
>JBJXFC010000394.1:0-4202 GCA_046153915.1 Flavobacteriales bacterium | reverse complement strand
ATTACCCACAAGTAATCGTTTCGTCCTTTTTGGTAAACAAAGAAGGCGAAGAGGCAGATGATGAATCCGATGATATTTCATCAAGTGATTTGGCTTTGATGTTTGCTCCAATGGGCGTTCGCAAAGTTGAAGACCCAAATCCAAGGAATTATACCTATGTCCGTTTTGAAAATGATGCCGACTTAACCCAGCGCATCGGCATTGCCACGCCAAATGCAGCCTGGGCGATCAACAGCATTTCTACCATCGATGGCAACACGTATATATATGGGCCCGCAAAAGATGGCGATGACTACGTCAATACAACACTTGTTGGAGATTTGGATGCCATGAAATGGAAAGCATTTCAAATTGCCAAACTCAATTCCAAAGGAGTTGAGTGGATTAGCGCTCCATCCATCGACGATTTTGAAACACATGTTCAGGGAGGTCCGAATCAGAAAAAAGTTCCAGCTTACAAAGGGAAAAAATTCAGAAGTGCCGGAATCGTAGTTGGTACAGACGACATATTTATCATGGGGCAAAACTTCAAGAAAAACAATGAAGGAGGACGCGAATACACTGATCCTGTCATGTTCCATTTCAGCGGCAAAGGCGAGTTAAAAGCCCAGTATGGACTTCGCAGAGAAGAAAACAACCAATATGCACGAGCAACACCTTGTATGCAGGAGCTCATCCCTGGCAATGACGGTAAAAGCGTTTATTGGATGGTTGGTGAAGTGAAGGGTGTGCGCGAAGACCGCGAATTGGGTAATTCCAAATACAAGGTATTACTCTATCCAAATGTTGCCAAAGTAAATCTGGCTGGAGGAACTATTGGTGACTTCCAGTTTTTTGGCCAGGAGAAATTTTCCTCAATAATACAATTCCATTTCTTCCGATTGATCAACAGCAATCAGTGGTGTTCTTTGGTGAAAGTAAAAATGGAAAAACGCTGTGGTTTGGCAAAATGCCAACCGAATAAAATTGGATTACCCAAAATGAAAAGAGCCGGCTAATCGTCGGCTCTTTTCATTTTATAGATGCAGAAATTATTTCACTCGTCTTATTTCCTCTTCATCCAATGTATTGATTGAATTTGAATCATTGCCACGCAGTTTGCTGTTGTTTTGACTGTATGCGAAATAGATCACAAGACCTATTATCATCCAGCATATTGCAACAATTTGTGTAACATGATCCAAAGAAATAATCATGAATGAACAAACTGCCATTCCCAAAATCGGAACTATTGGAACAAGCGGAGTGCGGAATGGGCGTTTGATTCCGGGATTTGTATTGCGCAAGACAAGAATGCCCAAACATACCAGCACAAATGCCAGCAGGGTTCCAAACGAGGTAAGGTCACCAGCAACGCTACCGGGAACAAAAGCTGCAAATGCTCCTACAAAAAGGAACAAAATCCAATTGCTCTTGTATGGAGTTTTGAATTTTGGATGCAAAACCGAAAACACTTTGGGAATGAGGCCATCGTTACTCATAGAGAAGAATACACGGCTTTGTCCCATCAACATTACCAAAATCACGGAACTGAAGCCTGCGAGAATAGCTATTGTGATAAACTTGGCCAACCACGCATACTCTGTCATATAGGTTTGGATGGCATAAGATACGGAAGCCTCTTTGCCTTTTTCAGGATCCGCAAAATCTGTCCATGGCGCTACACCCGTCAAAACGTGGGCAAAAAGCACATACAATATGGTGCATATCACGAGCGAGCCCAGAATTCCGATTGGCATATCACGCTGCGGATTCTTGGCTTCCTGAGCAGCCGTGCTAACAGCATCAAATCCAATGAACGCGAAGAATACAATACCAGCCCCTCGCACTACTCCTCCCCAGCCGTGCTCAAAAAATCCTTCGTGACCGGCAGTACCTTCCGGAATCATATACGGGGTATAATTATCTGCATTGATGTATTGAAATCCGAGTCCGATAAATACTAAAACGATCGCCACTTTAATAAAAACGATAACACCGTTTACGATGGCTGATTCCTGTGTGCCTCGGATCAATAGCATTGTAAGTAAAAGAAGAATGAACAATGCCGGAACATTCATGATGCCCTGTATACCGCTGGCAGACACTTCGAAAGGCGAGTGACACCATTGATAACCAATTGGCGAACCTCCAAACTGACCTATCAGATTGTTTAAGTATTCACTCCAGGCAATACTCACGGTAGCTGCTCCAAGGGCATATTCCATAATGAGCGCCCATCCTATAATCCAGGCAACAAGTTCGCCCATTGTAGTGTAGGCATAGGCATAGGCACTTCCGGAAATCGGAAACATCGCAGCAAATTCTGCATAACACAATCCTGCAAAAGCACAGCCCAAAGCTGCTACCAGGAAAGAAACGGTAACTGCAGATCCTGCTGCCTCTGCGCTGGCTGCCGCAGTACGCACAAACAAGCCGGCACCAATAATGGCTCCTATTCCCAGAAGAATAAGTGCCAGAGGCCCCAATGTGCGCTTTAAACCCCCATGTTCAGAATCCTTCAACATGGATTCAATGGGTTTCTTCATCCAAACTTTACTCATACTTATAAGTTTATTGGTTCTTTAAAATTTAGTTGTGGCAAGTATAATCACTTCCAATCAGATTTTGACATCCGTTCCTACGAATTCGGGCGTAGGGACGAAAAGTATCTCCCTCTATCCACTTTCGAACAAAGAGGTTCATTTAATGTTATTCTGCTCCTAATACCACTCAGGAAATGAATATGATTGCTGCGAATGAAAAAATAAGGATTTCTGTAGATGAAATTGGCGATAACCATGTGATGACCTCGATCGAAACGCCACTTCGAAAAGATGCTTTTGAATTAAGTGATGAAACCAAAATAGACCTGATAGAATCGAAATTTCGTGAAATTATGGAAGTACTTGGGTTGGATCTTACTGACGACAGCCTGCAGGGAACACCCAAACGTGTGGCCAAAATGTACGTTAAAGAAATCTTCAGTGGACTGAATCCTCAAAACAGACCAGACATCAAACTTTTTGATAACAAATACCAGTACAATCAAATGCTGGTTGAGAAAAACATTACGTTTTATTCCAATTGTGAGCACCATTTTGTGCCTATCATAGGCAAAGCGCATGTTGCTTATATCAGCAATGGAAAAGTAATCGGTCTCAGCAAACTGAACCGTATTGTCGATTATTTCGCCAGAAGACCGCAGGTTCAGGAACGCCTTACCATACAGATTGCCGAAGAGATCAAAAAAGTGCTTAATACAGATGATGTGGCGGTTCTTATTGAAGCAACCCATCTTTGCGTGAGCAGCCGCGGAGTAAAAGACAACTCCAGTGTTACAGTAACTTCTCAGTACTGCGGCCAATTCGAAAATGAAGCAACACGGCGCGAGTTTCTCCAATACGTACAATAATTCTTGCGGTTTATGAAAACGTATCTCATTGTAGGCGGAACGTCCGGAATTGGACTGGCTATTTCAAAACTACTTCTGTCGCATGGCAATAGAACCATAATCATGTCCCGCAATGAACCGCTCGAAATACCGGATAATTCCGAATTTCACAGTTGGGATGCCATGAAAGACCCCTTCCCTGTTTTGGAATATGAATCACTGGATGGCATGGTCTATTGCCCAGGGAGCATTTTACTCAAACCTTTCCATCGCATTTCGGATTTGGAGTTTCAGGAAGCCTTTCAATTGAACGCGCTGGGAGCTGCAAAGGCTCTGCAAGCGGTATTCCCATTGTTGCGCAAAAGTGAAAATGGTTCGGTGGTGCTCTTTAGCACTGTAGCGGTGCAGACTGGGATGCCTTTCCATTCAAGTGTTGCAATGGCAAAGGGAGCTGTGGAAGGATTGACAAAAAGTCTTGCGGCAGAATGGGCGCCAGTAATACGTGTCAATTGCATTGCCCCATCGCTCACACAAACACCTTTGGCCGAAAAACTGCTCTCATCTCCTGAGAAAATTGAAGCAGGAGGTAAACGCCATCCAATGGGCAGAATAGGGCAACCTGAAGACATTGCTCACATGGCGGCTTTTTTGCTGGAAGAAAATTCATCCTGGATTACGGGACAGATATTTGCCGTGGATGGTGGAATGGGGAATCTCAGAACTTAATAATAGTTTGCGTCAACCGAGAACGAAGTGCTTATTTCTTCTTTCCCGGGCACTTTTTGCATCGCTTGCCGTGCTTAAAATTCTTGCAACACTTGGACTTTTT
>JBJXFC010000389.1:0-6573 GCA_046153915.1 Flavobacteriales bacterium | reverse complement strand
GGAATTCGCGGTATCGCCTATTGCGGTGCTTTGATGGAGCTGGAAAATGCGGGAATACTTTCTTCCGTTGAAACCATGGGTGGCACTTCGAGCGGAGCCATAACAGCTTGTTTTTACAGTGTGGGATATACACCAACTGAAATTTACGAGGTAATAGGCAATACGAATTTCGGTCAGTTCAACGACGGCAAATGGGGCATCATCGGTGGATTGTACAGATTAAAAAACGAATTGGGCTATTACCCCGGCGACGAGTTGCTTAGTTGGCTCGAAGATCACATTGAAGCCAAAACCGGAAACCGCAATCTGACATTCTTAGAATTAAGTCAACTCGCTGAAAGTCATACCAACTTCAAAAATCTGGTGATAGCTGCTACAAGCCTCAACCACCAGCGCACACTTTATTTCTCCACAGAATCGTATCCACATATGCGCATTGCAGATGCGGTGCACGCCAGCATGGCCGTACCGCTTTATTTTGAGCCCGTTGCGATCGATAAGCATGGAATAGTTGTGGAGAAATCACAAGTCACCACAGAGCATAACCTTTGCGCCGATGGAGGTATCACCGCCAATTTTATGATCGATTATTTTGACCACTTCCCCTTGAATGAAACACTTGGTCTGCGCATCGACACAGCCGAACAAATTGAAAACGACCAAACTACAGGAGAACTAGCGTATCAGGAAACCGGTGATCTTTCCAATTACATTCAGGCATTCTACTATATCATCAAAGAAACTATGAATCGAACTGATTTGAAGCCAGAGGATTGGGAAAGAACAATTTCCATTGAGGACTGTAAGATTGGACCCAAAGTCAAGAAACTCAGCACCGATCAAAAACAGGCTTTGATTGAGGCCGGCAAAAAAGGAGTTCAGCACTATTGCGAAAAGAGAAATTAAATAGTCTTTTACAACTTATTGTTTTGATAGATTGACAGCAAATCAGTTAGCTATAAAAATGCGCGCTATGAAGGAAGCGTGCGTTGGTTATTTATTGACCCTCGTTCAAAAAATAATTTAAAGGAAAACACAATATTGCGTTAACGCATCGTTTCTAATGGCTGAAAAGAGCGCTTTAGCTATTTTCGCCGACCTTTCCTGAACCTTTTTTGATCAGAGAATTTTTATAATGCGATTGCTACTCTTATTGCCAGCCTGTTTATTCCCCTTTCTGAGTTGCAACATCATCAATCCTTCGGAAGAAATTCCGGGATATGTCGTTGTCGAAGACTACACGGTTTCCACACAAAACGGTGAAGGGACATCCAGTTCCAACATTCGCGAGATGTGGGTATATGCCAATGACAATATTCAAGGTGTATACAGTACACCGTTAAAGGTGCCTGTTATCGCCAGCGGCAACACACGTATTACATGTTATCCCGGAATCTGGAACAATGGCATTGGTTCGCTTCGCATCCGATATCCGTTTCTTGCTGCCTTTGATACGACAGTAAACATGCAGCCCAACGAAGAAGTGAAGCTGCAACCACACTTCATCTACCTTGAGAATCTCAGCATCGATGCGACGCGCAATTTTGACAATTCATTAGGATTCAACGGATCTGGCAGCAATGCCGGTGTTATGACGCACATTACAGATCCCAATCTGGTTTATGAAGGAAATGGATCTGCTTTGATTGCGCTCAACGAAGGGCAAAATTATTTTCTATTCTCCGATGCAAACACCTTCACTTTCACAACAGGCAATACTGTCTTTCTGGAGATGAATTACAGTTGCACAAACAGTTTTAATGTGGGTTGTTTTATAACAGATGGAAGCAATTCATCCAAAGTTCCCGTGCTTACTCTAACACCTACAACTTCGGATGCGTCTGGAGTTCAGGTGTGGAATAAAATATATTTGGACTTCGGTGCCTTGGGACTTATTGCTCCGGGTGCAGATCATTTCCGAATATATTTTGAAGGAGCACGCAATGAATCGAGCCAGCCCAAAGTATATCTCGACAATTTAAAGCTTGTCAAATTTGAAGAATAATCCCAATTTATGCAGTCCGTTTTGTACATGAGATTCAAAAGCCCAAAGAATTATTGCGCTCGAGGAAGTTTCGAGCGCGCAAGCGTGGTCAATCCTACGGTGAGCACTCGAAACGAGCAAGTGCAAGAATTCAAAGGGATTTTGGATCGGAATAGAAAGGGGCTGTATAAATTGGGATCATCCCGTTGATTTTTCAATGATAAAAATCACGCAGTGAATCAAACAAAACAAATAGTCAAATACGTCGTCGCAGATTTCGCAGCAGCAGCAGCGGCCTGGACTATCCTATTTGTTTTCCGCAAAAAATATTTTGAGTCTGCCAAATTTGGCCATGCAATCACACTCGAATTCGACAACAATTATTTTTGGGGATTGCTGATTATTCCATTGTTCTGGATTATGCTCTACACCATGGGCGGACAGTATATGCGCATTTTCAGAAGGCACCGCTTGCAGGAATTTGCACAGGTATTTGTTACCTCTATAGTAGGGTCACTCATCATCTTCTTTGTATTTCTTCTAGATGATCAGATAAAGAATTACAAAAATTATTACGAATCACTCCTCGTCTTATTTTGCTCTCATTTTACGATAACCTTATTGTTCAGATTGATTCTAACATCCCGCACAGTTTCGCTGGTTCACAAAGGCCAGATCGGTTTCAATACACTCATTGTAGGCGGCAATCAACAGGCACTTTCGATGTTTGAAGAGATAAGAGCTATGCGTTCATCTCCCGGTTATCGGTTTGAAGGATTTGTGCGTGTAAACGGTCAGGACAATCTCTTGAGCAAATACATTCCGTTGCTTGGGAAGTACCACGAATTACCAAGGCTTATCAAAGAGAAAAAGATAGAAGAAGTGATTATTGCCGTAGAAAGTAGTGATCACAACGACCTTGAAAATATTCTTTCGCTTTTGGAAGATGCGCCTGTCAATGTAAACATCATTCCCGATATGTACGACATCCTCAGTGGTTCCGTAAAAATGAACAGCATCTATGGTGTTCCGCTCATTCGTGTCAATCATGAGATCATGCCCGACTGGCAGTTCAGCATCAAACGGATTATGGATGTTACAGTATCATTGATTGCGTTATCGATTTTATCTCCGTTTTTATTGATGATCGCTCTGGCAATTCGTTTTACATCCAAAGGTCCCATCATTTATACCCAGGAGCGCATTGGCAAATTTGGTAAGCCATTTCGCATTTTGAAATTCAGAACGATGGTGCACAATGCGGAGACCAATGGGCCTCAACTAAGCTCATCGCAGGACGCACGTGTAACGGGTATTGGTCGTTTTCTGCGCAAATCGCGTATGGATGAAATTCCACAATTCATCAACGTACTTATTGGCGATATGTCGTTGGTTGGCCCACGACCGGAGCGCAAATACTTCATCGAAAGAATAACGGAACGTGCACCGCATTACAGTCACCTGCACCGCGTTCGTCCGGGCATTACGTCGTGGGGACAGGTAAAATTTGGTTATGCCGAAAATGTGGACCAGATGATTCAACGCCTCAAATACGATATTCTCTATATCGAAAACATGTCGCTGGCGATGGATTTAAAAATCATGTTTTATACTATTTTGACAGTAATTGGTGGCAAGGGGAAATAACAAAGCCCGGAGCTTTTTATTACTTTCACCACATGATTCAACGACTACTTTCATCCAAAGCGTGGAATGCAGATTTAGCTTCATTGTTTCTGCGACTCACTTTTGGCATATCCATGCTAATCTTCCACGGCTATACTAAATTGATGCGCTGGGATGAGATCAGTGTCGAATTTGCGCAACCCTTTGGACTGCCTGATTATTGGGCTGCGGCTCTCACTGTCTTTGCAGAATTCTTTTGCTGCATCTTCATCGCTCTGGGGTTGTTCACCCGTTTCGCTGCTATACCCATCATCATCTGCATGGCCGTTGCTGCGTTTAAAATCCATGCCGGCGATCCCTGGGAGGACAAGGAAGCATCGCTGGGGTATATGATGGCTTTTGTGGCTGTGTTTTTATTGGGGAGTGGGAAATATTCGATTGATAACTTTTTGTTCAATAAAAAAAAGTGATATTCCCTATTCCAATGAAAAAAGCAATAGTTCCAATCGTCCTCTGTTTCTCGTTTGGCTGCAATTTATTCGCTCAAAATATTTTAAACCTCGAACCCGTTTGCACGATTGATCTTAGCCAGAAATGGAACTTAGGATATCAATCCAACAAATATCCTGTATTGAGTGGTTCTTCTTACGAAAATACTATCAAGCACAATAAGCAATACTTGTATTTGGATTTCAATGATAAAAAGATAGCTATTTCATTGACTGCTGAATTCCTAAATTCCAGAGACCGAAAAAAAAACAACTCATTTGACTATGGAAAACTCTTTGTTGCAGAATGTGATGGCTTTAGTATTTACAAATCTGTAACCATCAATGAAGAATGTTCATGGAATGGTACAACCACCATAGACTCCACAATTGTATTCTCTGGACAAAAAAATTTGAATGAAGATTTCAAAATTACAATTGAAAGCACAATCTACTCTGTTCAAAAAGGAGAGTCAGAAATGTGTATTGGACTTTTCAAAGAATTAATCAAGGGAATAACGGCTCGCGACTATTCATACTGGGACAATAAAAGACATTTTCCATACTCCCGTAACTATATTGATAGCCTTTACAACTCTGAAATAAATGAGTTCTTCGAAAACAACGAAATGATAGTGAAAGGCATTCTCAATTGTAATGGCCGGGCGAGATTATTTGATGAATACTCTATAGAAGAAAATGACTCAATACATAGGTTAAATGATGTCGAAGCGATTAACTATGTGCTACAAACGCAACTCGAAAGAAATCTTACAATCCTGAAAGAACAATATGAGCCATTATATGAAAATCAGTTTTGTTATGTCCAATATTTTGGATTGGCAAATCAATGTTTCAATGGAAAGCTGACTCTCTCAGACCTACTCAATGCCATTCATTTTCCGGACACTTCAAATTTCTTGTGTCAATATGTTTCCTATCAATACCCTGAAATATTCGCGGAAAAAAAAACAACCCCAAAATCAAAGTCATATAAAGTATCACCTGCCTCTCTAAATCCTTATTATCGTCGTGATTTCAGAGCCTATTTCAATGAGTTTAATGAAGATTATTGCGAGCTTTTGAAATCTGCTTGTAGAATTCATGGCTCATTCTATGGCAATCCTTACCTTATGAACGCTTCAGATGAAACAGATCGGACAACGACATTTTTCTATTGGGCCGAAACAGACAGCACGCCCCATCAACATCTTTTCAGCTATAAATTATATAACAAAACATGGAAAATCACGGAAATCTCACTGCCTTTTGTGATCGATGACAGTTTAAGTACAAATGAACGTGGCAAGCCAATTTTTCTTCATACAAAAGATTACATCGCATTGAATGGCAACAAAAGAGATTCAGTATATTTTTTGTCAACTCAAGATCCCAATTTTCATTGGCATGGGATTGATATGACCCCACCATTGGAGGACAAATACATACTCGTTTATAGTGATGACAATCAGTACGATTATGACGGTTATCAAGGGTTCAAAAAGATAAATCAATATGGGCATCTTTTGAAAAAGTTAGAGCTCAATGACGACTTAAACAATTACATTATTGATAATTTCAAAGAACTAATTCACTCTCAAAATAAAGATATTATTGAAAAGCTGGCCAATGATTCATCACACTACTATCAATTGAACGATACAGCCTTCGTTAAATGGAACGTATACTACCAGGCGTTTGATACTTTTATTCACCCAGCACTTAAACTATTTGTTTCTAATGTTTATACTGGAAATATCGACGATGTTGATGGAGATGAAATTTTTGCTTTTACGGCATCGAACGGGAAAATTATCTCCATCAAATGTTATACTTTCAGGAATGGAAAAATTACTGAGTTGAAAGGTGAAGCACTAATCCCGATGATTCTAAAATCGAATGACGTCAATTACTTTCTCCAGAAAACTATGGGCGGTAACTATGAAATGACAGGCTGGTCAGAAATTTCGAAGCAGGACACAAAGCCAAGTCCATTGATCTGGATTCTGGCAAGCGGCACGCTACTCACAGGAGGATTTCTGTTTGCACGCAGAAAAAAATACGCCCTGAATTAATTCGGATTCACCCGTTGCTCTTTCAACCTTTTCGGTGGTGTGTAACTCGGATTGAGCGGCGTTGCAGGATCGTAGCCAAACAAACGATTGTCTTTGATGATCGTATCCACATAGGTTGGAACCAATTCCTCCCATCCTTCGCAACCGTGTTTGATCATATCCAAAACGTCTTTGCTATAGATATCCAGCACATCCGGATTGAAGTCGGTGATGTCTACAAGGCGTTTGTTGTAGATCAAATAATCATACAGTGGCTTTAGGCGCGGGTGTATCGGACAATTCTTCGTTGTAAGAAGTTCACCCGTTTCCATATCCTTGAATGGATAGAGATAAATCTTGAGATCGCGGCTGAACAACACACCGAATGCTTCGAGAATGCCGCCGTTGAGATCGCGGTAAT
>JBJXFC010000387.1:0-26760 GCA_046153915.1 Flavobacteriales bacterium | reverse complement strand
AATAGAAGCCACAGATATAAGCGAAAAACAATTGGCAGAAGCTGTTCAATCCGATAATATCCATTACACAATTCAGCCTGCCGAGAAAACACTTTTTAAAGAACATTCATTTGATCTTATAACGGTGGCACAGGCAATCCATTGGTTACAATTCGATGCATTCTACAAAGAAGTTCAGCGGACACTTAAGCCAGATGGTGCGCTTGCTGTAATTGGATATGACTTGTGCCGCGTGGATGATGAGACTGATATCCTAATTGATGATCTGTACAAAAATATACTTGGAAAATATTGGGATCAGGAACGCAGGTACATTGATGAACAATACCAAACCATTCCTTTTCCATTTGAAGAAATTCGATGCCCGGAATTTGAAATGACCCACCGTTGGACTCTGACAGAATTTATGGGCTATCTCTCAACCTGGTCGGCGCTGAAACATTTTAGACATATCCATAAAACCAATCCACTTGTAGAACTAGAAAATCAACTTCGTGCGATCTGGAAAGAAGAAGTTAAAGACGTACGATTCAAAATTTTGCAACGGGTAGGAAGGCCTAGCAATAACTAAACTTAAGAATCGGACTTTCTTTCTCTCCAGGTGTCAAAGTTTCGATCCTGTACTTTGCGATCCGCGGGAATTTCGCGAAGTGGCTCACAAGGTTTAAGTGTTTCAAAACAACGCTGAGGTAATGCCTGGTATATGAGCGTCCCTTCTTTCTTCCACTCCAGCATTTCATCGCTCACCTGTTTTACGATTTTATGTGGATTTCCGACAACAACGCTGCGTTTTGGAATAATGGAATCAGCACTCACAAAACACAAAGCTCCAATGATGGATTCATCTTCCACCACTACCCTATCCATGATGACGGCATTCATTCCAACCAAACAATCTTTGCCAATGGTAGCACCGTGAATGATGGCACCATGACCGATGTGCGCTCCTTCCATCAATTCAACCGTAACACCCGGAAACATGTGGATGGTACAGTTCTCCTGTACGTTGCATCCATCATGAATGATGATTTGTCCGAAATCACCGCGCAATGCACAACCCGGACCGATATACACATCTTTCCCAATAATGACATTGCCCGTCACTGTCGCATTTGGATGAATAAATGCCGATGGATGGATAACAGGTTTATAGCCTTCGAATTCAAAAATGTTCATGTTGAAGTAAAATAAGGGCGGTTGAAAGATAGACTTGCTCTCACCATTCCTATTTGACTTTTCTCAAATTTTCGAGAATTTTATCCATTCTTCGGACACGGGTTTCTTCTTTTTTTGCTTCCAAATAATATTCTACATAATTTCGTTTATGTGAAGGCGCCAGCTTCTGAAAAGCCACAAATTCTTCTTTGTAGATCTTAATGGCCTTTAAAAACTCATCGGGAATTTCCAAAGGAGGTTTTTTTCTCACCGCTGGTTTGAGTCCTTTTTTATTGATTTCAATGGCTTGCAGCAAATAATTTCTTACTACGTCTTCATTTAAATCATCAATACATGTATAGCGAATACTGCGAGAAGAAACATTGTTTTTATCAGCTTCTTCCAGAACATGAAAATCATCCTTGAGGAATGCGCCTTTGAAAAACACAATGGCAGCGTGCTCTTTAAACGCCCATGTCATGCACAAATTGCCATGAAACACATAAACAGGCGAACCCCATTTGATGGTTTCTGCGATATCTGTTCCAAGTCCATGAATGATGGTTCTCAGCTTTTTTAAGATTGGCCTTGCAAATGGTTGTGCATTGCGGATATACTCATCTATTGCTTTATTCATACCACAAAAATAAACATGACCAGACGACAAAAAGTTGACACACAAAAAACAATTCGTACCACTCCCTGTTGGGTTTTGCAACTCATAAGTGGTTTGTGAATTCGCTGTACCAATTGCAGAACTTGATTTTCTAACGATCCATGCAATATCTCAAAATGATGACGAGACAGATGACCAATCTTCCATAAAACCAACCTACATTTGCGCCGATAAATTTTTAGAATTCCTCAATGGACCCATCATCCTTATGCAATTTGTTCTTACCAAAGACTTGCTTTTTGAGCTGCGGCAATGGATCGCGGATGGGAATGATACAGCCATAGAAGAAGCCCTTGCAGAGGCTCACGAGGCTGATCTGGCGGAACTTTTGAATGAACTCCGTCCTGAAGAAGCCATTTACGTCTACAAATTACTGGATGAAGAGCGCGCTGCAGAAGTGATGCTTGAACTGGATGAAGACGTCCGCGAAAAGCTACTCTCTGGACTTACCAGCCGTGAAATCGCCGAAGACCTCATCGAAAACATAGATTCTGATGACGCGGCCGACGTAATTTCCGAACTCCCCGAGAAAAAACAGGAAGAAGTTATTGCGTTGCTTGGCGACGAAGAACAAGCCAGCGATATCATCGACCTTATGACCTATGAGGAGGGTACTGCAGGAGCCTTGATGGGAACAGAAATGGTAGTTGTGAATCACAATTGGAATGTAGCGCACGCCATTCGCGAAATGCGGAAACAGGCTGAACACATCGAAAATGTCTATAGCATTTATGTAGTGGATGATAAAGATGGTCTTCTTGGCACGCTGAGCATGAAGACGCTGATTTTTGCAAGCAGCAGCATGCGCACAACCATTCAGGAACTCTATAAACAAACGAAAGTAAGAGCAGTAAAAGTGAACACTCCTGCCGAAGAAGTGGCCAACATCATGGAGAAATACGACCTGGTTGTGGTTCCGGTGGTGAATGAAAGCAATGCATTGGTGGGAAGGATTACAATCGATGATATCGTAGACGTAATCAAAGAAGAAGCCGATAAAGATTACCAAATGGCGAGTGGTATCAGCGAGGACGTTGAAATTGGTGATAGTATATTGACTCTCACTCGTGCGCGTCTTCCGTGGCTTTTGATTGGCATGGCAGGAGGAATTATTTCAGCCAATATCATCGGCTTTTTCGATATCAGCAAAAACCTGCAAATGGCTTTGTTTATGCCACTCATCGCGGCGATGGGGGGCAATGTTGGGGTACAAAGTGCTGCGCTTGTCGTAAAAGCGTTGGCCAATCAAAGTGCATTGGATGAAACCTTGTGGCAGAAACTAGCCAAGGAACTGGGAGTAGGAATACTCAATGGTTTTGTCTGTTCTACAGTGCTCCTGCTCATTAGTTTGTTGTTCAGTATCGATCTGTCTTTATGCATTACAGTTGGAATTGCTTTGTTCTGTGTGATCATTTTTGCCAGTTTCTTCGGTACCTGGATCCCAATGACATTAAACAGATTTAAGATTGACCCTGCGCTAGCTACCGGACCATTCGTTACCACCCTAAACGACATATTCGGGTTGATTATCTACTTCACCGTTGGACATTATATCGCTGGACAATTTTAATTCAAAGCTTAAATGCACAATCTCAGCGTCCTTGGAAAGTGGATTAATTGGGGTTAAAAAATCCTATAAGCTGTTGTTTGCAGCGCATTCCATGCTTTCCTTCGTCCCGTTCCAATAAAATATACAAACGTTTCATCAATCATGGCCGAACTCACAAAAGAAGAAATCGACTTTAACCGCAATGAAGACAAAATGATGCAGTTGGTGGGCAACCTGAACAGGAAGCTCGAAAAAGTGTATGAAGGCGGTGGAAAAGCGCGTATTGACAAGGAACATGAAAAAGGAAAACTCTCTGCCCGCGAAAGGGTAGATTATCTGCTCGATAAAGACGGTGCCCGAATCGAAATCGGAGCTTTTGCTGCTGATGATATGTACAAGGAACATGGGGGATGTCCAAGTGCAGGTGTTGTTGTTGTGATGGGATACATCCGAAAAAAATTGTGCATTGTTGTTGCGAATGACGCCACTGTAAAGGCCGGAGCCTGGTTTCCTATGACAGCTAAAAAAAATCTGCGGGCCCAGGAGATTGCTATGGAAAACCGCATTCCAATCATTTATCTGGTGGATAGTGCGGGCGTATTTTTACCCATGCAAGATGAAATCTTCCCAGACAAAGAACATTTTGGAAGAATATTTCGCAACAATGCCATCATGAGTTCACGCGGAATTCCGCAAATAGCAGCGATCATGGGCAGTTGTGTAGCGGGTGGAGCTTACCTTCCAATCATGAGTGATGAAGCCATGATTGTAGATAAAACCGGTACTATCTTTTTGGCAGGATCATATCTTGTAAAAGCAGCCATAGGCGAAGACATCGACAATGAAACACTAGGCGGTGCAACAACCCACTGCGAAATAAGTGGTGTAACAGATTACAAAGCCAAGGATGATAAAGATGCTCTTGAGCGCATCAAAAACATCATGGATAAAATGGGAAGAATAGGACAGGATGCCGGTTTCGACAGAATAAAAAGCGAACAACCACTTCTTCCTGCAAAAGATCTTTACGGATTATTGCCCGATGACCGGGTGAAGCCCTATGATGTGCGTGAAATAATAAAGCGTATTGTAGACAAAGGAGAATTCGAAGAATACAAAGAAGATTACGGTAAGACCATCTTGTGCGCTTATGCCCGCATCGATGGCTGGGCAGTAGGCATAGTTGCGAATCAGCGGTTGATGGTGAAGAGCAAAAAGGACGGGATGCAGATTGGCGGAGTTATCTATAACGATAGTGCCGACAAGTCCGCTCGATTTATAATGAATTGCAATCAGAAAAATATTCCGCTTGTATTCCTTCAGGACGTCACCGGATTTATGGTAGGTTCCCGCAGCGAGCATTCAGGGATAATAAAAGACGGCGCAAAAATGGTCAATGCACAAAGTAACAGTGTAGTTCCAAAATTCACCATCATAATTGGCAATAGTTACGGCGCCGGAAATTATGCCATGTGCGGGAAAGCATACGACCCGCGGCTCATTGTTGGATGGCCTACAGCGCAAGTAGCTGTGATGGGCGGTGCGCAAGCTGCCAAGGTTTTGCTACAAATCGAAGTTTCATCCCTCAAAGCAAAGGGTGAAGAAATCACCAAAGAGCGTGAAGATGAATTATACAACAAAATCAAGGACCGCTATGATTCCCAGATATCTCCTTACTACGCTGCTTCCAGATTGTGGTTGGACGGGGTTATTGATCCAACAGATACCCGAAAATGGATAAGCATGGGACTTGAGGCTGCATCGCATGCTCCGGCAGAACGAGCTTACAATGTGGGTGTAATTCAGACTTAATCACTTTTTAGCTATTCATCAAGAAAAACCCAGATGGTTATAATGTCCAATCGAAAAATTTCAACAGGGATTATTGCTTATTGATTTGTTCATTTTTATCATTTGTCGGAAAAACCTTCATTTAGACCCTGAGAATGTTCAAATTTTTAGCAAGTGTTGATCTAATTCATTGTTGTTTAATGAATTCAAGGCTTTAATTTGCCTATATCTTTTTTACGAATTTAGAGTAGAAGGGTAGATTTTCATTCCAACCAACATCACAAAAATTTGTCTAAATGATTCCATTCGTTAGTCGATTTCTATTGACCCCACTGGTCATTGTATTATTTTGCTTAACGGGACATTCCCAAACAATTGAGCCCGCTTCCAATCGAACATGGGAAGAAATGATGGGTGATCCCAATACAAGCTTCTTCGAAACTCAGCAGAAATTTAATGAATATTGGGCAGGTCGTACGATAGAAAAAGGCAAAGGCTTTAAAGCCTTCAAACGTTGGGAAAATTACATGCAACCGCGTGTCAATCAAACAACAGGTGCGTGGCCTGATCCAGATGCTGTTTGGCAAGCCCAGCAAGATCAACCGGAAATGTTTCAAATGAATGAAAACATGCCCGGTGATTGGTCCTATATTGGAAATACGAGTGTGCCAAATGGTGGTGGTGCAGGAAGGATCAATGGTGTGAGAGCCTTACCCGGCAGCACGACTACCTGGTTCGCTTGTGCGCCTGGAGGTGGCCTTTGGAAAACGACCAATTCAGGAACATCCTGGAGTTCTGTAGGAACAGATTTTCTATCCTCAATAGGAACAAGCGATGTAGCGATCGACCCATCCAATACCAATATCATGTACCTCGCTACAGGCGATGGTGATGCCTACGATACTTATTCACTGGGAGTATTAAAAACCACGGACGGTGGTACAACATGGAACACCACTGGACTTAACTGGACCGTAACACAAAACCGCGTAACCAATCGCATTCTCATTCACCCAACAAATACACAAATTGTAATTGCCGCTACCGACAATGGAATCTGGAGAACAACAGATGGCGGAACAAACTGGACACAGGAGCAAGCAGGCAACTTCAAAGACCTGATGTTCAAACCTGGTGATCCTTCTATAATTTATGCTGCTACAAATCAGTTCTACAAATCAACAGATACAGGAAACAACTGGACCAATATTACAACTGGATTACCCTCCTCTGCAAATACCCAAAGGATGGCACTGGCAGTCACTGATGCCAATAGTGCATATGTGTACATTCTCGCATCAGGAAATGACAGCGGAACACTCGGCGTGTATCGCTCAACAGATTCAGGGGGAAATTTTGCACAGCAGGCAGACAATGCTCCTAACCTTGGAGGATGGTCAACGGATGGAAGTGATGGAGGTGGCCAAGGCTGGTACGACTTGCGGATTGTCGCAGATCCATCCAATGCAGAAACTATCTGGACAGGAGGTGTAAATGTTTGGAAAAGTACAGATGGAGGTTCAAACTTCGCACTTAACGGCCATTGGTATGGCGGTGGTGGAGTGCCTTATGTGCACGCTGATATACACGCTCTCTATTTTGTACCTGGAAGCAACAGGCTTTTATGTGGTAACGATGGTGGAGTATTCTCAACAACCAACGGAGGCACCAACTGGTCGGACTTATCCAGTAACCTGCCAATTGCACAGCAATACCGCCTTGGTCTGGCAGCATTAAATTCCAATCTGGTAATAACCGGTTGGCAGGACAATGGTACCAATCTTAAAAACGGAGCAGTTCACTCAGAAATTCTTGGGGGTGATGGAATGGAATGTGCCATCGATCCTACGAATTCCAGTATCATGTATGGTGAAATTTACTACGGGAATATTTATAAAAGCACAAATGGCGGAGCAAGTTTTTCAACCATCGTAGGCAGTGGAGGCGCGAATGAAGATGAAGATGGTGCCTGGGTAACACCGTTCGTTTTAGGCACTAATCCGTCTCATATTTTTGTTGGCAAAAGCCGTGTGTTCAAATCCACAGATGGTGGATCAAGCTTTACTGCCAGCGCGGCATTTGGTTCTGGAGATTGCAATGACTTAGCCATTTATCCTGGAGACAACAATATTATATACGCCTCGAAAGGTGGATCTCTTTTCAAATCCACGGACGGCTCAAACTTCACGCAGTTGTCGGGATTTCCTGCTTATTACATTACCGACATTGCAACGCACAATTCCGATCCCAATAAAGTCTGGATTACGTTTTCTAATTTTACCCCAGGTGAAAAAGTATTTTATTCATCCGATGGAGGAAGTACCTGGACCAATATTTCTGGAACTCTCCCAAACATTCCTGCCAACGCAATAATTTATTCCCAAGGCTCCAATGACGGAATTTATGTGGGTATGGATGCGGGAGTATATTACCGTGACAATGATCTTGGAACGTGGGTCCCATATATGAATGCCCTACCAAACGTGGAAATTTCAGAATTGGAAATCCACTATGCAAGCAGCACAATTACCGCTTCTACTTATGGCCGGGGAATCTGGAGAGCACCCATGTATGCTATTCCAAATCTGGATGCATCCATTTCTGTTTCGTCACCAACCGGCTCTTATTGCACCCCAACTGTCACACCTCAAATTATGATTCTCAATGCAGGTGAAACAACGATCACTGCAGCAGAGATAGAATATCAAGTGGTTGGTCAGGCATTGCAAACCTATTCCTGGACAGGAAGTCTGGCAACGGGTGCAAGTGAGACTATCACCCTGCCCAATCTGAATTACGGAACCGGAGTATTCACGTTTATTGCGAGTTTCACTTCTGTAAATGGAGGATCAGATGATTCCGCAGGAAATGATGCGACTTCGAGCAGCTATCAAGTGATAACAGCTCCCGCAAATGATGTGTGTGCAAATGCCACATCGCTTATTGTAAACGCCGCAGCCACCAATGTCGATAATTCCAATACCTGCACTGATGGCCCCGATCCTTCGTGCGGTGGTAGTGGTATAAAAGATATCTGGCACAAATTCGATTATACAGGTGGCAATATTACCGTGCTAGCTTCGACGGGCTCCAATAACGATACACGACTTGCCGTATTCGCAAGTTGCGGAGGCGCTCAAATTGGTTGCAATGACGATATTGGAGGCGGGAATTACGGTTCTCAGGTTAATTTGAGTTGCCCAACACTATCTGTGGGACAAACCTATTATATCCAATCCGGTGGATACAATACCGGAACTGGTACCTATACTATTCAAGTCACCAAAACGGATGTCAATGGTTGCACAAATCCACTCGCATTCAACTACAACGCCTGCGCAAATGTGGATGATGGCTCTTGCATTCTGTCGTGCATTGCGCCGGCAAACGACGTATGTTCTACAGCAACGCCAATAACCGTTTTTGGCTCAGCTGTAAGTGTTTCAAATGTTGTTACATGCACCGAGGGTCCAAATCCAAACTGCGGTGGAACTCAAATCAAAGACGTTTGGTATAGTTTCACCTACAGTGGAGGTACGGTTTCAATAACAACCTCGGGAGGAACGCTTACTGATACTCGTCTTGCCGTTTATTCTTCATGCGGCGGATCACAAATTGCGTGCGATGACGATGATGGAACAGGCGCCTATTCGTTGATTAATTTTGGTTGTACTACCAGCAATGGAGTTGCTGGTGCGAATGAAGCTACGCTCCTCGTTTCAGGTCAAACATATTACATTCAGGCCGGTGGTTTTAATGGTTTGACAGGAACCTTTAACCTCACAGTAACTGTAACGAATGTGAACGGATGCACAAATCCAGCAGCATGCAATTACAATCCATGTGCAAATGTGAACAGCGGATGTGTTTTGCCTGTGACCTATTATCAAGATATTGACGGTGACTTGTACGGTAATTCTTCCGTGTCTATTACTCAATGTACGCCACCTGTTGGTTATGTTACAGTGGGTGGAGATTGCAATGACAACAATGCCAACATCAGCCCTGGTGATGCAGAAAATCTTTGCAATGGAATCGATGACAATTGCAATGGAACAACGGATGAAGGTCGCATCAATGGATGTACCAATCCGGCGGCCTGCAATTACAACGCTGCAGCTACATGCGACAATGGAACATGCACCTTTGCGATTACATGGTACTTAAATGCCGATGGAGACAACTACTATGCAAATACACAATCGGCTTGCACAAGTCCGGGTGCTGGATGGACAAGTACATTGCCATCTGGTGGAGCCGGCGATTGCAACGATGGAAATACAGCAATAAATCCAGGAGCTACAGAAAACCTTTGCAATGGTGTTGATGACAATTGCAATGGAACAACTGATGAAGGACGCATCAATGGATGCACCAATCCTGCCGCTTGCAACTACAACGCTGCCGCAACGTGTGATAACGGCACCTGCACTTTTGCAACTACCTGGTATCTCAACGCAGATGGCGATAACTACTATGCAAACACACAATCGGCATGCGCAAGTCCGGGTGTTGGATGGACTAACACAGCACCTTCGGGTGGAAGCGGCGATTGCAACGATGGTAATTCTGCGATCAATCCTGGTGCAACAGAAAATCTTTGCAATGGAGTCGATGACAATTGCAATGGAACAACAGATGAAGGGCGCATCAATGGATGCACCAATCCTGCAGCATGCAACTACAACGCCGCTGCTACTTGTGACAATGGCACCTGCACATTTGCAATAACATACTATTTGAATGCAGATGGAGATAACTACTATGCGAATACCCAATCAGCTTGCACAAGCCCCGGAACAGGTTGGACCAGCACATTGCCATCAGGTGGCTCTGGAGATTGCAACGATAATAATTCTGCCATTCATCCGGGAGTAACAGAAGTTTGCAATGGAATAGATGATGATTGCGATAGCAGTATCGATGAAGGATTTGATATTGACAACGATACGTACACAATATGCGAAGGTGATTGCAACGACAACGATGCCAATATTTTCCCGGGCGCGCCGGAAGCATGCAACAACATCGACGATGATTGTGATTCATTTATAGATGATAACGTAACAACACAGAACTATTACAACGATCTGGACAGCGATGGATTCGGTGCCGGACTTATTGGAAATTTCTGCTCGCCTCCAGGCAATTCATCATTGAACAATCTTGATTGTGACGATAACAATTCGGCCATCAATCCAAACGCAGTAGAAATTTGCAATGGCATTGACGATGATTGTGATACATTCATTGATGATAATGTGACAGCGCTGAATTACTACAACGATACAGATGGCGACGGCTATGGTGCCGGTCTGATGGGAAATTTCTGCATTGCACCGGCAAACTCGTCGTTGACCAATGACGATTGTGATGATAACAATGGCGCGATACATCCGGGCGCAACAGAAATCTGCAATGGCATTGACGATGATTGTGATTCATTTATCGATGACAACGTAATTTCACTCATGTACTATAATGATTTGGATGGTGATGGTTATGGAGCCGGACCGATTGGAAGCTTCTGCTCACCGCCAGCAAATTCTTCCCTGAGCAACAACGATTGTGATGACAACAATGCATCGGTTCATCCGGGAGCAACCGAAACATGCAACAACATCGATGACGATTGTGATGGATCAACTGACGAAGGAGTAACCACCATGTATTATCAGGATGGAGACATCGATGGTTATGGAAATGCGGCCATATTCATCCAATCGTGTTTGCCACAGCCAGGCTACGTAACCAATGCCAATGACTGCAATGACAACAACTCTGCTGTTCATCCAGGCGCACAAGAGGTTTGCGGTAACAGCATCGACGAAAACTGCAATGGTCAGATCAACGAAGGCTGCGGCGGCGGCGGTGGCAACAATGATGATATGGTTGGAGCCACTGTAGTGAACTACAGCGGCAATGCTTATCCATCATGTGGTCCTTTCAATGGAACCTTAGCAGGAGCAACGGTTTCTTCAGAAGGAAATCCAGCGAATGTGGTCACAGGTGAAGACATCTGGTTCACCTTCACCGCAGCTTCAACTGCTGTAAGAATTTCATTGAGCACATCATCTTTTGATGGTGTTTTGGAATTGCACAATGCTGGTGGAACTGAAATAGATGTTGAGAACATGACCGGATTCGGCGGAACTGAACGTATGAATTTCAATGGCCTCACAGAAGGCAACCAATATTTTGTGGCAATAAGGAACTACGATTCAGCTTTGGGTACAGGAGCGTTTTCGCTTTGCGTACAACATTTGATGGATTCGAATTGTGACTACGGCCCCGGCACGTATGCCATGTGTACAAATTTCAAAGCAGACTATTCTGGCGCGAATCTGTATATTTTCCATTTTACTCCGATCGGAGGTGGCGCTACAACAACCGCCAGCGGCACTTCACAAGTGAGCCTTGGTCTTATATCACTCGGTTTGCAATATGGCGCTACCTATGTAAACACAATAGATGCGCTCTATAACCTCACTGATGGTGCTGGTAATCCGGAAACAATACTTGTTATGGGAAATGAAAACTGCGTAATAACTATTGATACGCAGCCCAACGTAGAAGTGAAATTAGCGCAGAGATGTCCAGCCACTATCCTGCGGTCTACGACATTGCAAGGAAAACCTTATGTGTGTGGGGCAATTAAGTTCAGGTTTGAATTCACTGAGGTAGACGAATTTGGAAGCCCGATTGGAGTGCCATTTTCTAGACTCACCACAGGCGCGTCCTCAACAATGAAACTGAATTTTACCACTCCTCAGCAACTGCTAGTGGGATCATACTACCATGTTAGAATGAAGCCAATTCTCAGCTATGGAGAAGGCACTTATGGACCGGCACAATGCATCAAGATTGGTGGAAGTTCTCAAATTGAAATTGATCCGATGATTGAACCAAACCTTGAATCCAATGAAACGGATCTGGCTATTTATCCAAATCCAACCAACGGCCAGCAAGTGCATTTGAACATGACAGATGTTGACGCCGAATTTGCCGAAATCCGGATTCTGGATTCAATGGGAAGATTAATCTATTCTGGCATGGAAGTATTGAGTGGCTCGCTCAATGCAACGATCACATTTGACCGTCCACTTTCCAATGGCTTGTATGCCATCGAAGTCAAGGTAGGCAGCAAAGTTTTGGTAGAACGACTTCAGGTACAGAAATAGAAATAATCACATACAATTTTAAAAGGCTTCCAAATTTGGAGGCCTTTTTTTGGAAAATTGGATAAACTCATGGCAGATATCCTCTCCTCCTATCCAATTATGTTGCGCATTTCTCGATGATTTCATCAAAAAATAACGAAATACACAATATTGATTTACAGCAAAATAAGTTGAGATTTTTCGGATTCACCTCAACATCCCAATTTAAGTAAAAAAAGGGGCCTCCGTTCAAGTTGCGGCCAGAGTATATTGGCATCGGACTTTAAACCTTAATGCACTTTAATTCGGATCCAAATGATTCAAAAATTTTCCAAATTCCCATTTACACTTTTTCTCCTATTGTTCTTCGCATTTGCGAATAATTCCGTTCAGGGACAAAATAAACCAAGCAGGTATTACAGCTATTCACCAGACGGAGTGTCAAACTTCACTCTTTCGCTGGACAAAGCACTTATCGCCTTCAGAGATGATATTACACCTGAGGAACAAACAACTTTGCTAAAGAATGCTTCCATCTTCAAAGCATTTTCGATGGAGATGAATTTCCCTTCACCTAAAGTTACGATTGCCGAAATTTTACCTGGTAAAACAGAAAAAGAAATTCTTCAGGCCCTCAATCAATTGCGACTTTCTGAAGACATTGTTTATGCCAATCCTTTTCTTGTTTATACAGACGGGACATTGCAGGGCATCCAAAATCGTTTTGCAGTAAAACTAAAATCTGCGACGGATTATGGCAAACTCGAAACAATGACCAGAAACAATGGTGCTGTTATTAAGGAGAAATATGCCAACGATCCATTGCTTTATTTCATTGAAGTGAACAAGAACTCCAGCGGCAATGCGCTGGAACTCGCCAATCAATTTGCAGAGACCAAACAATTTCAATATGCAGAACCTGACTACTTAAAAATCCTGAAAAAATTCAATACCAATGATACTTTTTTGGATTATCAATGGTCGTTGAACAACACAGGTTCAGCGATTCAATACAATGGAACAGTAGGTGCGGACATGAATGTATTTTCTGCTTGGGGAATTTCGACCGGCAATGCAACCACTAAAGTTGCAATCATCGACGAAGGTGTTGATCTTGTGCATCCCGATCTGGTAGGCAATATGTTGACCGGATTCGACGGAACGCAGCAAGGCAGTGGCGGAGCGCCTCAGGGCAATGATGCTCACGGAACAGCGTGCGCCGGAATTGTTGCTGCTTCTGGTAACAATAATTTGGGAATCGCAGGTGTTGCTTACAACGCAAAAATTGTCCCTGTGCGAATCGCATATAGCTCGGGTGCAAACTGGATTACTTCCGATGCATGGATTGGCACATCTATCGACTGGGCCTGGAATCAGGGAGATGCAGATGTATTAAGCAATTCATGGGGTGGTGGATCATCTTCATCACTTATCAATGATCCAATTGGACGAGCAGTTACTCAGGGCCGTGGAGGTCTTGGATCTGTTGTTTTATTCGCTGCCGGCAACAGCAACGGAGCAGTCTTTTATCCCGCAACCTTAACCAATGTAGTATCTGTTGCGGCGATGAGTATGTGCAACGAACGCAAAAATCCGGCATCATGTGATGGAGAAAATTTTTGGGGATCTAACTATGGAACCAATGTTGACGTGGCGGCTCCGGGTGTGAAAATTTATACCACAGATATTTCAGGCGGTAGCGGTTATTCAGCCGGCGATTATGCCGCTACTTTTAATGGCACTTCATCTGCTTGTCCAAATGCCGCAGGAGTTATGGCCTTGATACTTGCAACCAATCCAGCTTTAACAGAGGCAGAAGCTCGTCAGATTTTAGAATCAACATGTGCAAAAGTTGGTGGCTACACATACACCGCTAACGTATCTGGTCAGCCAAATGGAACCTGGAGCAACGACCTTGGATATGGCAGAGTAAATGCGTTTGCCGCACTTCAACTTGCCAATCCAGTAGCTTGCACCAATCCACCCGCAGTTGCAACAACCAATGCAAGCCCACTCACCTTTTGCACGGCTCCTACAAATATTAGTTTGAGTCTTAGTGGAATTACGTTTGGTACGGGCCAAACATATCAATGGCAAAGTTCTCCGGATAATATAACCTATACCAACATTTCGGGCGCAACTCTTCAACTATACAATGCAAGTGTTTCTGCTGCTACCTGGTTTAGATGTCTTGTAACATGCGGTGCAACAACGGCTTCAACACCTGTTCAGGTAACTTTTACAGACCCAACAATTACTATTTATCCGCACACTCAAAATTTTGATGCGCAAGGAGGATTGCCCTGCGGATGGACACTTCAGAATGTAAATGCAGACCCAAACACATGGGCCAATGGAACAAATAATCCACGTTCTGCACCCAATGCCATGGTGTATACCTACAACGTTACTTCGGCTGCAAATGACTGGCTTTTTACTGCTCCGTTGAGCATGACGGCCGGTACCAATTATCAGGTCGACTTCTGGTACCGAGCTCAATCAGCCTCCTATCCGGAAGGCCTCGAAGTGAAATGGGGCAACGCGGCATCTGCAGCCGGTATGACGTCGGAGGCGATATTTAGCAATACCTCCATCACAACCACCGCCTACACCCAAGGAACGGGTTCAGTATTTACGCCTCCTTCCACTGGAATTTACTACATCGGTTTTCACGTTATAAGCGCCGCTGATATGTGGCTACTTATGCTCGATGATGTAACCATTACTGCCACAGCAACCTGCGCTATTCCAAACGTGGGCGGAACAGCAAGTGGACCAGCCACAATAAATGCTGGCGTCGGCGGTACATATAACCTAGCGGGCTATACCGGAACGAGCATTGTTTGGCAACAAAGCACAAATGGAGGTTCATCCTATACCGATATTTCAGGAGCTACATCGGCGAGTTCACTCATCAACCTTGCCATTGGCACCTATCTGATTCGTGCGCGTGTATCTTCATCTGGCTGCATTGATGCAACTTCCAACGCTCTCAATGTAACTGTAAATCCAAGACCAGGAGATAATCTCAGCATTGCCATTCCGGTTACGACACCATACACAACAACGCTGAGCACAACTGCGGGAAGCGGATTCACAAGTCAATATGCAGGCACCAATGCACAGGCGTCACCCGATGTCTTTTTTGTATTAACAACCGGACCATGCACTGATAGTTTGAGAATAACCACATGCACTGGAACCAATTTTGATACCTATATCCATCTGCTGAATAGCGGAGGAACTCAAATTGCTTCAGTAGATGATGACGGTCCATATTGCTCAGGAACAAGGGCCTCCATGAAGACATTAGTTACACCGAATACGACCTATTATATTGTGGTGGAAGGATACAACATTAGCACCGGAACTTTCGAACTAAACATTTCTCAAATTGACAATCCTGCATTTACTGCTGCAATTACTCCATCTGGCCCAACTTCATTTTGCTCAGGAGGAAGCGTTACACTTACTTCTGCAGCGGCAAGTTCCTATTTGTGGAGCAACGGAGCAACAACTCAGGGAATTTCGGTTATTACAAGCGGCAGTTATTCAGTAGTTGCAACCAATGCCAACGGATGCAGTGCTACTTCCAGCGCTGTAGCGGTAACTGTAAATAGCTTGCCAACAGCAGTTATTACACCATCCGGACCAACGACATTCTGCGCCGGCGGTTCGGTTACATTAACGGCAAGCGGAGGTACTTCGTATCTCTGGTCAACCGGAGCAACAACCGCGGCTATCAGCGTCACAAGTGCCAATACTTACACGGTAACTGTGACCAACGCCAATGGTTGCCAATCACAAGCCTCTCAGGCAGTAACCATTACTCCAACCGTTGTGCCATCTGTATCTATCAGTCTTACTGGTGGAAACAATCCATCATGCGCGGGCTCAAGTATGACATTTACAGCCATTCCGGTAAACGGAGGAACAACACCTTCATACCAATGGAAAATAAATGGCTCAAACGTTGGAACAAATAGCACTACATTTTCCAGTACTTCACTTACGAATGGACAGATTGTAACATGTGAACTTACTTCAAACGCAGCATGCGCGAGTCCAACACAAGTTACTTCAAATGGGATAACCGTAAACATCAACGCTGTGGTTGCGCCATCTGTGAGTATATCATTGACCAATGGTACAAATCCATCGTGCTCAGGATCATTGCTTACCTTTACAGCAACACCAACAAACGGTGGTGCTTCGCCATCTTACCAATGGAAAATCAATGGAGCAAATGCAGGATCAAATAGTCCAACATTTACATCCTCTTCTCTCCTGAATGGCCAAACAGTAACATGCGAATTGACATCGAACGCAATTTGTGTAACAACAAGTACTGCAACTTCTTCAGGTATCACAATGACTATAAATCCATTGTTAGCACCATCCTTATCGATAGCGTTAACAGCAGGTGATAATCCAACGTGTGCAGGTAGTTCACTCACATTTACTGCTACCCCGGTAAATGGTGGCACAACTCCATCATACCAATGGAAAATCAATGGTGGCAATGTTGGTACCAATAGCCCCACATTTACAAGCAATGCGATCACCAATGGGCAAATCGTTTCGTGTGAACTGACCTCAAATGCCTCATGTCTTAGCACATCAATCGCAACATCCAATAGTATCACCGTAATTGTGAATGCCACACTTACCTGGTATGCCGACGGAGACAATGATGGATATGGCAATCCAAATTCCAGCATCACAAATTGTACACCACCGCTCGGTTATGTTTCAAATAACCTCGATTGCAATGATGCCAACAATGCCGTTAATCCGAATGCTACAGAAATATGCAACGGTATTGACGACGACTGCGATGGACAGGTAGACGAAAACACATCGGTTGGGTGCACCCTTTGCATCAGTGGTCAGTTAATCAATACAAGTATTACCTGGTATCAGGATAGTGACAATGATGGAATTGGAAATGCCTCAGTAACTCTTCTCAACTGCACCCAGCCACTGGGCTATGTTTCAATTTCTGGAGATTGCAATGACGCAAATGCTTCAATAAATCCGAGTGCTATCGAAATCTGTAACAACGCTGATGACGATTGTGATGGCCTTATCGATGAAGGTTTCGATCAGGACAATGATGGCTTCACAACTTGCGAAGGAGATTGCAACGACAACAGTGCAGCTTCATATCCGGGGGCTACAGAAATATGCAACTTCATCGACGACGACTGTGATGGTCAGATTGACGAAAATTTTGACACTGATAACGATGGATATACAATATGCGAAGGAGATTGCAACGACAACAATTCAGCCGTTCATCCTGGCTCATCTGAAATCTGCAACAACATTGATGATGACTGCGATAGTCAGATTGACGAAGGATTTGATACCGATAACGATGGCTATACGACATGTGAAGGAGATTGCAACGACAACAATGCTGCAGTTCATCCTGGCGCAACAGAAGTTTGCAATGGAATTGACGATGATTGTGATACGCTCATTGATGAAAACACATCAATTGCCTGTGCTATTTGTGTAAACGGACAATTAGTAGGTACAAGTTCTACCTGGTATGCAGATGCAGACAACGATGGTTTTGGTAATCCGCTAGCATTTCTGGATGCCTGCGAACAACCGCTTGGATACATTGCCGCAGCGGGCGATTGCAATGATAACAACAATGCAATTCATCCTGGTGTAACAGAAATATGCAATGGACAGGACGACGATTGTGATGGCACTGCAGACGAAGGATTTGATGCGGACAATGATGGATATACAACCTGCGAAGGCGATTGCAATGACAACAACGTTAATGTAAATCCTGGCGCTTCAGAAATTTGTGGCAATGGAATAGATGAAAACTGTGATGGCAATTTTGAAGGTGATTCACCAGCATTCGACACCAATTTTGCCACAGAAATATCAATTCCATGCTCTACCAATTTGTCCAGCCTGCCTGAGCCACAATTGTTGGGTGGATGTTTTACAGATGTTATTTCATATGACGAACTGCCAGTTTCAATTGATTGCGCCGGCGGATACATTCGCACCTGGGCCGCCATACGAAATGGAAATGTCATTGATTCTTTTCAACAACTGGTGACTTTGACAGATGCCGTTGCTCCTTCTTTAAATTGTCCTTCGGATATTACCTTGCAAATTCCTTTCGGTCAAACTACAGGAGTGGTCTTTTTTGAAGGAAGCGCAACAGACGCCTGCACTGCTGTATCATACTCTTATTCACATGCACTCGGAAGTAGCTTCCCACTTGGAACAACAGAGGTAACCATTGCTGCTTCAGACGCTTGCGGCAATCAATCCACTTGTTCGTTCAATGTCATTATTACTACCACTGCCACATTTACGTATTATCAGGATTCGGATGGAGATAATTATGGCAATCCTTCTGTTTCTATTCAGGCAGCAAGCCAGCCCAATGGATATGTTTCGAATAATACAGATTGCAACGATGGCAATACCAATGTAAATCCCGGCGCAACTGAAATTTGCAATGGCTTTGACGACGATTGTGATGCACTTGTGGATGAAGGCTTCGATGCTGACAACGATGGCTTTACTTCTTGTCAGGGAGATTGCAACAACAACAATCCAGCAATTTATCCGGGTGCAACGGAGATCTGCAATAATATCGACGATGACTGCGATGGTCAGGTTGATGAAGGAATTGGTGCAACGTGGTATGCCGACGCCGACAACGATGGTTACGGAAATCTATTGGCAACAACCGTCGCTTGCGATCAACCAGGAGGATATGTTTCTCAGGCAGGTGATTGCAACGATAACAACGGAACTGTTTATCCAGGCGCCACAGAAATCTGTGCGAATGGCATAGATGAAGATTGTGACGGAACAGCAGACGATGGATGTCCAACAATTCCTAACGATCTTCGCCCAAATGCAATTGCTCTGGCTGTTGGTGCGTATAACACATGCAGCAGCACTTCGGGCAATCTCACTTCTGCTACCACATCTCCAGAAGCTCAAAGCACCGCAATTACCGGCCAGGATTTGTGGTACTCATTTGTTGCACTTTCACCTGGAGTTCAGATAAAGGTTTCTACAATCGCAGTCAATGTGTTGATAGAACTTCAGAACAGCGCAGGATTAATGATTGACAGCGAAAACTTCCAGTCAACAAAATCGAATGAGCATCTAAACATTGGCAATCTCATACCTGGTCAAACCTATTACGTTGCTGTTCGAAATTTCAATTCTGCACAAGGAACAGGGGCTTTTACACTCTGCTTGTCTGATCTACCATCAACGGGTTGTCTAACGCCTGCATCATCTTATACCATGTGCAGCAAATTCAAAGCTGTGGTTGTGAATGCGTCGAATTACATCTACAATTTCACTTCTACTCAAACAAACATCACCTATAGCAGAACACAGCCCAGTTCAATTCTGGATTTGTATAAAGTGATGAATATGCCAACTGGAAGCAATTACGTTGCTCGGGTTGATGCAAGTTATACCGTTACAAGAGGAAATGGCTCGACAGAAACAGTTGTCGTTCCGGGTCAATCAACCTGCACCTTTGCATTCACAGCAGATCCATTGCTGATTCTGGCCACCACCCAGGATTGTCCAAGTCCACGTCCTTTAGGCGTGAATATTCGTTCAAATACAACCGTGTGTTATCCAACCAATTATCAGTGGGAATTCCAAAAAGCAGATCTGAGTGAACCAGTATTTAGCTTTAACGGGGGAAGTACCCAATACCTAATGATTACTTCTGGAATGGGATTTGTGCCAGGTACCACATACAATGTGCGCATCCGAGTGACATACCAAAGCGGATATACCAATCCATGGGGACCATGGAAATGTTTGCTAATTGCGGGAGGTGCTGGCATGGGAGAATATCAGGATGAAGAAAATTTGGATCATTCAATAGTGCGGATAGATGAATCCATTGAACTTTCGTTGTATCCAAATCCTGGAGACGGAGAAATGATCAATCTTGAAATTGCAGGTATTGAATCTGGATTCGCAGATGTTTATCTAACTGATGCCATGGGCCGACTACTTTCTACTCAGCAGTTTTATGTGGAAGGCTACCTTCATAAACAATGGGTATTCGAAACCGAACTTTCGGCAGGAATTTATCTGATTGATGTTGTTTATGATGGCAAAAAAGTATCACAACGCATTGTCATCGAATAATTGAATAATTGAATCATTCTATATAAGAGCCCCGCTAACCAGCGGGGCTTTTTAATGAGATAACCAGAAGCTGACAAATGCTTAGCACGTCAGACACACAATTCATTACCCGTCAATCTATTAAGTATGTATGGAACTTAATTGTTACCAATTGCGTTCAATGGGCCGGATGAGGTAACGCTTTGATTAAATTCGAACCGTTTTTGTTTTGGTAAGTAGTCCAAATGCCCGAAAAATTTCGGCCTGCCTTGGAATATTGCACCAACTAAGACCTTAACCAAATCAATCTAACTTCAAAAATTCAGAAATGAAAAGAATTCAATTGTTCTTGTTGCTGATGTTTATGTCGGCGCTTATCTATGGACAAAAGGCCGAGCAATATTTGAGCGGAGTAGTTGTAGCCAACCAATTCGCCATAAGCAAACCACTTACAGAGCTTCCTCCCTTTGATGAAACGAAAGTTGTCTTCAAAGAAAAAGAATCTGGTGACCGTAAAAAACGCAAACCACAGGAATTCCCTTTCACTGTTGAGAAAGACGGTGAGGCCTATGGCAATGAGAGATCCAGTCTGCAAACAGAAGGTGGAGGCATTGAAAAAGGACAGAACAAGATAGCATGGGCAGGACAGAACGCCTCAGGTTTCCGACCATTTGATCCATCTGGTGCTGTTGGCCCAAATCACTTCGTGCAAATGATCAATGGCACTACCTTTAAGGTATATGATAAAACCAATGGAAATGTTTTACTCACTCAATTATTGGGTAACCTTTGGTCGCCAGCAACTGCAAACGCCGGCGACCCAATAGTGATGTACGACAAGGCCGCTGACAGATGGTTCCTGGCTCAATTCGGATCAGGAAACAATAACATTTATATTGCGCTGTCGACCACATCCGACCCTTTGGGATCCTATTACACCTGGACCTTTACATCACCAGCCTTTCCAGATTATTTAAAGTTTTCGGTTTGGCAGGACGGATATTATATGACATCCAATCAAGGTACGCAAAGGGTTTTTGCTTTTGAACGATCAGCGATGCTTACTGGAACCCCGGCAGCGCGTTCAGTTTTCCAAACATACACGCCTCCACAAGGTGGTGGTTTTTTCTGTCCAATTCCGGGTGATGCATCGGATGGTAATTTACCACCAGTGGGTACACCCTGCCCCATTATGTCATTTTCTGACAATGGCTGGGGTGGTGGCAATATCGACGCTGTTCAGATATACAATATGACCGTGGACTGGGTTCCAAGCACTCCAACAGCTGTAATTGCTCTGGCATCCGCGGTTCCGACTGCCGCATTTGATGCCTCTTACGAGAGTTCGTGGGATAACTGCGTGCAGCCAGGAACTACTCAAAAACTCGATGCAATAGGCGGTATCGTGCAATATCGCGCTCAATGGAAATCATGGGCCGGATACAATTCCGTCGTATTAAATTGGAGCGTAAGAATCAGCGCAACACAGCGCAGTATTAAATGGGTTGAACTCCGCCAAAGTCAAATCAATGGCGTTTGGAGTGTTTATCAGGAAGGTATTTATACACCCGATGGTTCAACCCGATGGATGGGTAGCATTGCTATGGACAACAACGGTTCTATTGGACTCAGCTATATCAAATCAGACGCAACTTCCATTTTTCCGGGACTTTATTGGACAGGAAGAAGGGCGTGTGACCCAATTGGAACGCTGCCAATTACCGAGACCACTGTAGTAGTCGGCACAGGTTTTCAAACAGGTACCAATCGTGTCGGCGATTATGCGCATTGTACATTGGATCCTGATGGAGTTACCTTCTGGAATACCAGTGAATATATGGGAGGGACTAGCGGAGGTTCGGCAGCCAGAACGCATATATTCTCTTATCAGATTCAACCTTGTACATCGGATGCAATTGTAAATATTTCTGTCACCAGTGGAAGCAATCCTTCATGTGCAGGCAATAACATAACCTTCACCGCATCACCTTTCAACCAAGGAACAACGCCTATTTACCAGTGGAAACTGGATGGAGCAAACGTGGGAACCAATAGCCCAACATACTCTAGTTCGGCCATTACCAATGGACAAACAGTAAGTTGTGTTATGACATCGAATCTGCCGGGTGTAACCAATAATCCCGCTACTTCTAACTCCATCGTTGTTACAGTTAATCCAAGTGTTCCAGCTTCAGTTGCAATTGCACTTACCGGAGGTACAAATCCGACTTGCCCTGGTGTGGGTGTAACATTTACTGCAACACCAACCAATGGAGGCACTTCACCATTTTACCAATGGCAGGTAGGCGGAGTGAATGCAGGTGCGAATAGCCCTACTTTTACAACAAGCACCATTACGAATGGTCAGGCTGTAACCTGTCTGATGACATCAAATTCAGCCTCTTGCCCGAGTCCGACGACGTCCACTTCAAATGCCATAACTGTCAATGTTACCAACGCCGCACCAGCAGTGTCAATAACGCAAACCGCAGGTACCAATCCAACTTGTGCAGGCGTTTCAACAACCTTCACAGCGACTGTTACAAATGGCAATTCACCAACGTATCAATGGAAAGTGAACGGCGGTAATGTTGGAACCAATAGCCCAACTTACACAACCACGGGCCTCACAAACGGCCAAATTGTTTCATGCTCAGTAACATCCACTTCCACATGTCCGGTTTCCGGAACATTAGGAACTGACGTTCTACTAAACCCTATAGTCGGCGCAACCGCTGGTTTGGCAGCCGCATATCCAACTTATTGGGGTAATGGACGCCAACAATATCTCATCCTTGCTTCAGAATTAACAGCATTGGGATTTGCAGCTGGTCCGGTTAATTCGGTTTCTTTCAATATAAATGGCACAGTTGGAGACCCTGTAACATTGAATGGATATACCATTAAAATGGCCGCAACAGCAGCCACTGCGCTAACAACAACATTTCAGGCCCCAACCTTTACAACCGTTTTTGGACCCACAAATTATACACCAACTTTGAATAGTTTGAATACACATAACTTCTCCGGTGCATTTAACTGGAATGGATCGTCGAATGTGTTGGTGGACATATGTTTTTCGAATCAGGTCGTTGGTAATGCTGCCTATCAAAGTTACCAGTCAACTACGCCATTTGTAGCTACTACGTATTACGAAGCAGATAACGCAGGCGGAGCAGGAGCATGCACTACCACAACGGGTGTTACCGGATCAAGAAGACCCAATATGATTTTTATCGCCAATCCGGTTCCTGTAGTAAGCAATTCAAACACCATTACCATGGTGGTGAATGCCAACGTAACACCATCGGTATCAATAGCACTAACAACAGGAACCAATCCGGGTTGTGCAGGAAGTTCACTGACTTTTACGGCAACACCAACTAATGGTGGAACAACACCGGATTACCAATGGAAAGTGAATGGCTCAAATGCGGGAACGAACAGCCCAACATTTACGACGTCATCATTGACCAATGGACAAATAGTAACGTGTGTTTTGACGTCGAACGCTGCATGCGCAAGTCCGACGACTGCTACATCCAACGGAATAACAATCAACATTACTGCCAACGTTGCACCAGCCGTTGCCATAGCGCTTACAACAGGATCCAATCCAACTTGTGCAGGAAGTTCACTGACCTTTACGGCAACACCAACCAATGGTGGAACAACACCGGCTTACCAATGGAAAGTAAATGGCTCAAATGCGGGAACGAACAGCCCAACATTTACGACATCATCATTGACCAACGGACAAGTAGTTTCTTGCGAGTTGACATCGAATGCAGCGTGTGCAAGTCCAACAACGGCAACATCAAACGCAATTACAGTAACTGTTAATGCAACAGTTATTCCTGCAGTAACTATAGCTCTAACAACCGGTTCCAATCCAACTTGTGCAGGAAGTTCAATGACCTTTACGGCAACACCAACCAATGGAGGAACAACACCAGGATACCAATGGAAAGTAGATGGAACAAATGCAGGTATTAACAGTGCAACATTTACTACTTCATCATTGACCAATGGACAAGTTGTATCTTGTGTGATGACGTCGAACTCTCCTTGCGCAAGTCCAACAACAGCTACATCCAATGCAATTACGATCAACATTACTGCTTCCGTAGTACCATCGGTTGCCATTGCACTTACAACAGGATCTAATCCAGGTTGTGCTGGAAGTTCACTAACTTTCACTGCAACACCATCCAATGGAGGAACAACACCAGGATACCAATGGAAAGTAGATGGAACAAATGCAGGTACTAACAGTGCAACATTTACTACTTCATCATTGACAAACGGTCAGATTGTAACTTGTGTGATGACATCGAACTCTCCTTGCGCAAGTCCAACAACAGCTACATCCAATGCAATTACGATCAACATTACTGCCAACGTAGTGCCATCTGTTGCCATCGCGCTTACAACGGGATCTAATCCAGGTTGTGCAGGAAGTTCGTTGACTTTTACTGCAACGCCAAGCAATGGTGGAGCAACTCCGGCTTACCAATGGAAAATTGACGGTTCAAATGCAGGAACGAACAGCGCAACATTTACTACTTCCTCGTTGACCAATGGCCAGGTTGTAACATGTGTGATGACATCCAATGCAGCGTGTGCAAGTCCTTCCTTCGCAACTTCAAATGGTATAACGATGACAATAAATAGTGTTGTGACTCCATCAGTAAGCATTGCATTAACAACCGGCTCTAACCCTTCTTGCGCCGGTAGTTCAATTACATTTACAGCAACCCCTGCCAATGGTGGAACAACACCATCTTACCAATGGAAAGTGAATGGATCAAATGCAGGAACGAACAGCACAACATTTACTGCATCATCTCTGACCAATGGTCAGATCGTAACATGTGTTTTGACGTCAAATGCAGCGTGTTTAAGTGTATCTACGGCCACTTCAAACAGCATAACTATTTCCATTACGACATCTGTTACCTGGTATGCAGATACAGATAACGACGGATACGGCAATGCACTTTCGAGTACCACATCATGCGCACCGCCACTCGGATTCGTAAGTATTGCAGGCGATTGCAATGACAATAACTCCGCTATCAATCCGGGAGCAACAGAAATATGCTCCAATGGAATTGATGAGGATTGTGATGGAACTCCAGATGATGGATGTACAACCTTAGTAAATGACCTGCAACCTAATGCTATATCGCTTGTAGTTGGACCGTATAATACCTGCAATAGCATTTCTGGAAATCTTACCCAGGCCACAGCATCACCGGAATCTCAAAGTACTGCAGTTACTGGAGAGGATTTGTGGTATTCATTTGTGGCTTTGTCACCTGGTGTTCAAATTAAAGTTTCTACCACCGCAATCAATGTGTTGGTTGAACTTCAGAATAGTGCTGGCGTGATGATCGATAGCGAGAATATCCAGTCGACAAAATCGAATGAAAATCTAAACATCGGTTCGCTGACTCCCGGAGCAACGTATTTTGTTGCAGTTCGCAATTTTAATTCTGCCCAGGGAACAGGAGCATTTTCAATTTGTTTGTCAGACTTGCCATCATCGGGATGTTTGACACCTGCACCTTCTTATACTATGTGCAGTAAGTTCAAGGCCATTGTTGTGAATGCCGCCAATTATGTCTACAATTTCACTTCCACTCAAACCAATATCACTTACTCGAGAACGCAGCCAAGTGCCATTCTGGATTTGTACAAAGTGACAGGAGGCATGCCAACCGGAGCGAACTACGATGCACGGGTAGATGCAATTTACACAGTAACAAGAGGAAACGGAACTACCGAATCTATAACCGTTCAGGCAGTAGCAACGTGTAATTTCCTGTTTGCCGCAGATCCACTTTTGGTATTGGCAACAACGCAGGACTGTCCAAGTCCTCGTCCATTGGGAGTGAATATCCGATCCAACACTACAGTTTGTTATGCCGGCACATATTTGTGGGAATTTCAGAAAGCAGATTTGAGTGAACCGGTTTTTGCAATTACGGGAGGATCGACCCAATACTTATTAATAACCTCTGCTATGGGCTTCGTTCCAGGCACCACCTACAATGTGCGCATCCGTGTTACTTATCAGAATGGTTATACCAATCCATGGGGACCATGGCGTTGTCTGCTTATTGCAGGAGGTGCAGGCATGGGCGAATTCCAGGAAGAACAAAGCGAAGAACACACCATGGTCCGAATGGACGATTTTGCAGAAATTTTACTCTACCCAAATCCAGGCAATGGCGAAATGATCAATCTTGAAATTGACGGTATTGAATCAG
>JBJXFC010000375.1:0-3909 GCA_046153915.1 Flavobacteriales bacterium | reverse complement strand
GCAAAACGCGAAGGTGAGTTTGGAATTTTACACATCGATGCCCACATGGATTTGCGCATTGCGTACGAAGGATTTACATTTTCTCATGCGTCTATTATGTACAATGCGCTGCAGATTCCACAGGTTACAAAAATTGTACAGGTTGCTGTGCGCGATTATTGCGAAGAAGAGGTTGGAGTGGCGACATCGCATGCGACACGAGTGAGTTATCTGTCCAACCAGGCAATTCAAAAGGCATCATACGAAGGAAAATCCTGGAAACAACAATGCGATGAGATCATTGCAATGCTTCCACAAAAAGTGCATGTTAGTTTTGACATCGATGGACTTGATCCTACCTTGTGTCCCAATACGGGCACTCCGGTTCCGGGCGGATTGCGTTTCGAACAGGCTACGTATTTGTTATCTGCGCTGCTGGCTTCCGAAAAAAAAATCATTGGATTTGATATGGTAGAAGTAGCGCCAGGCGACGATGACTGGAATTGCAATGTAGGTTCACGATTATTGTTTCATCTTTGCGGAATTCTTGCCAAATCAGCAGGAAAAATTTAAATCGATACAATTAGAAAATATGTTTCAAAGACAACAAACGATATTTATGGCACTCACTATTTTGTTGATTGCCGCTTCTTATTTTCTGCCATTCGGTGAGGTAGGAGGGTTGCCACTCGGAAGTTATGGGGTAAAACGCGACGGTGTTTTTATTCCAGAGATCAATACTTATTGGTTTCACATTGCCTTCTTTCTGGTTTTTTTATTGGTGCTATTAGCCATGTTTCAATTTAAAAACAGGCCGCGTCAAATGGCCATGATTCGCAGCACATTCATCCTGTTTGCAGTTGGTTTTGGATTGCTTGCGTTCTACATCCGCAGTGCTACAACTTTTTTGCATGCTGAGTTTTCACCTGGCGTGTCGGTGTTTCTTCCATTTGCTGCAATGCTTACCACCTGGCTGGCCCTGCGCGGTATCCGAAAAGACGATCAGTTAATTCGCAGTGTAGATCGCATCCGATGAGAATTCTTTTTGTTGTATTCAGCTTCCTTCTTTGCATTGGATGTGCGAGTTATGTCGAGGTGGTTTCGTATAGAGAACCCGTGGATAAAATCCGTGCTGAGTTGATTGCCAATGAATCAACAACAAGCGGCGATTTTTTCAAAACGCGCAATTTCCATCGCGGGTTGATGAATGAAACTACACAGCCGAAAATGGCGCCGTATCCCGGCATGGACAGCATTTTTAGGCTCATGAGACTCGCCGCAGATAGTGTCGTTATCCAGCGAATGCACTATGACAAATTTTTTTATGCAGTCGATTCACTTCAGCGTTTTAAACCAAAAGTGAAAAGGGATGGGGATGATGTGTTGCTCATAAACAATGCCGTCGCGGCAGGAGAGAAATTTAAAATGGTCTCTGCTGTGTATATGGCGGAATACTCATTGTTAAGTGATCAATACAATCAATTGCGAGAAGAATCGAAATTTCGTTTTTTCACCCAATTGGAATATGCTGATATGGTGAATACCCGCCTCATTCAATGGCAGGATTCGCTCGAGCAGGTAGGTCGATTTATTGGAGCGGGAAAAGCCGATCTCAAATCGCGGTATCCCACCCAAAAAGGCGAGGAGTTTTTTGCGCATTACCGCTATATCAGCGAATTGGAACAAATGCTCAAACTCTTCGACAATTCCCTGATGCAGCTTCAAAATTCACTTTCCCGGGTCGAAGGTGGCAACCAGGAAGAATTCTATTATTTCGGACCTTTTATTCCGGAAAGACGTGAGTATCAGGCCACTGAGGGAATCATCAACCAACTCATGCTCCACATGGCCGATTGCAGGGCAAAATATCAGGAATATCAGGCTTCTTACGGCCGATAAACCCCCGAAAACCCAAATTTTATTTGTACCGGCCAGAAAAAGACCTACATTTGCACCCCATTTGAAAAACGGCAGAAGAGTCTGTCATTTAACTCAAAGGACCACATAAGAATCACTTAAATAAGTATTGGCATGTACCTTACAACAGAAAAAAAACAGGAAATTTTCAAGAAGCACGGTAAGTCTGAGAAAGACACCGGAACAGCAGAAGGGCAAATCGCTCTTTTCTCTCACCGCATCAGCCACCTCACTGAGCACCTTAAAGTGAACAAAAAAGATTTTGGAACACAACGTTCTTTGATCCGTTTGGTTGGTAAACGCAGAAGTCTTCTGGATTATTTATATAAAACAGACATTGTACGTTACAGGGCAATCGTAAAAGAACTTGACCTACGTAAATAACATTTCACGCGGATAGCGTACGAAAGGGCAATTGAAAACCAATTGCCTTTTCGCGTTTTTATTACCCAGCTATCCAGGTACTAAAAACACGGTGAAATACCTCCGAAAATGCACTTGCTCACAACGGTGATGAAGGCAATCTAACGGATTGATTTTGAAAATTAATTGATATAATTCCATAGAAAAAGATGAACTATGATTTGAGAACCCAAACAATCGATTTGGGAAATGGCCGTCCGATAACCATCGAGACTGGCAAATTGGCAAAACAAGCCAGCGGTTCAGTGGTTGTAAGGCAGGGTGATACCATGCTTCTCGCTGCTGTTGTCGCTTCTGACGCTGCCAAAGAAGGTGTGGATTTTCTTCCACTTACTGTAGAATACCGTGAGAAATATGCTGCTGCAGGTCGTTTCCCGGGCGGATATTTTAAACGTGAAGCGCGTCCTTACGACGACGAAATTCTTGTTGCGCGTCTTATCGACCGTGCATTGCGCCCCATGTTTCCGGATGACTTCCACGCTGAAATCCAGGTGGTAGTGAATCTTATCTCTGCCGATAAATCCAACATGTCTGATAGCCTTGCAGGTCTTGCTGCATCTGCTGCTATTGCTGTATCGGATATTCCTTTCAACGGACCCATCAGCGAAGTGCGTGTTGCCCGTGTAAAAGGTCAGTTTGTGATCAATCCTACCTGGCAGGAACTTGAAATTTCGGATATGGAATTGATGGTGGCAGGTAGCGACGACAGCATTGTGATGGTAGAAGGTGAGATGAAGGAAGTGAGCGAAGATGAAATGATCAAAGCCCTCGAACTTGCTCACGCTGCTATTAAAAAACAAGTAGAAGCACAGCGTTTATTGGCTGCCGGAATTGTGAAGGCACAAACCAAACGCACTTACGAGCACGAACCCAAAGACGAAGAGTTGAAAAAACAAGTTTGGGATGCGTGTTATCAGAAATACTACGATGCTGCAAAAACACCTGCAGGTAAAAAAGAACGCAGTGACGCATTTGCGAAAGTGGAAGAAGAATTCAATGCGCAATTCACCGCTGAACAAGTAGAAGAGAAAAAATTCCTGTTCCATAAATTCCATCATGATTGTATGAAGGATGCTATGCGCAACATGATCCTCAATGAGGGTCTTCGACTCGATGGCCGCAATACAAAGCAAATTCGCCCTATCTGGAGTGAAGTAGATTATTTGCCAGGATCTCATGGATCGAGCATTTTTACGCGTGGTGAAACACAATCACTCACTACACTAACGCTGGGAACTAAATTGGATCAGCAATTGATCGACAGCGCGGTAATGCCACGCGAAGATCGTTTCCTTCTTCACTACAATTTCCCGCCATACAGCACCGGTGAAGCGCGTCCTATCCGTGCAACAAGCCGTCGCGAAATTGGTCACGGTAACCTCGCATTGCGCGCTCTGAAGCCTGTTCTTCCTCCGCGTGATATTTGTCCTTATACCATTCGTATCGTAAGTGATATTCTTGAGTCAAACGGTTCGTCTTCGATGGCAACAGTTTGTGCAGGTACACTTGCATTGATGGACGGTGGTGTTCCAATCACCGCGCCTGTATCGGGTATCGCCATGGGATTGATCACCAACGCCGACAATTCGA
>JBJXFC010000374.1:0-11965 GCA_046153915.1 Flavobacteriales bacterium | reverse complement strand
CAATTGAAAGAAAAGATGTACGCAGAAGTTGAGGAGGTTGCCAATCACATCGAAAAAATGTCAGATGACAAACTATCCGATGTCTTCATGGACACCAAATATGGTAACTACTTCCGAAATATCCATGGTCTGATTGAACATGCCCACTATCATCTTGGTCAAATAGTCATCATCAATAAAATGATTGGATAAATTTCGATTTCAATTCTACTCGGATCCTTAACCCAACAAGCCCCATGAAAATCTATTTTCTCATCATTCCAGTTGCTCTGATCTTATTTACATCTATGATTGCCTCTAACAAAAAGGAGCAAGACACGACAACTATTCAAAGCACCGACATTGGATCTTCCGTAAAAATAATTGGACAAGCGGGACTTGAACTGGGTACAATAGCCAAAATAAAATGCAAAATTATCGACGGTGAATCAACCCATACCAAAGACGACCAAGGAAGATTTTTACTTGAACTAATCTCGGTCAATGGAACAGCTCTTTCGCAACTTGTTGAGATGAATTTTGAAGACGAATCAGGTAAATTGCCATCGACAACGACGGAGTTATATGAATTTATCTTAGGTCAAAAATTCAAATCTGCTAATTCAACCGAACTTACCAATCTCAAAAGAGATTATGTAGGCAAGGAGTTCGAAATTATAGCCTATGAAACGGGAGGATTCGGCGGAATTCCCGATGGGTATTTTGACTATAAGCCCCCTGTAGCGGCCACTGGATATGGCTTCAGCACACATCTTGTGGTTTTGCAAATTCCAGACAAATAGTTCTGTCCAGGTACCAGTAAAAATTTTGGCATCATTTATGAACTTAAAAATATCCTGCCTTTAGTCCAATTACTTTAGCGACATGCGAACTTCCTTCTTTTTGATCTTATCGTTTTTAGCCATCTTCTCTTCAATGACCTCCAGCGCCCAGACAACGCCGGCAACCACCAAATTCTATACAACACCCTGCCAAACCTTCGCCGTTGATCAATTCTTCGAGTTTGAAGAAAGTCCGCAGACTACTTATCACACATATTCGGAAAAGACCCTGTTGTACTGCAGTCCCGATGAAAACAGTGAAGTAATAGATACCATAGGTTTCAATTATCAACTCGTTACAACAGATTTAATTCAGCGGTACAAACAAGATACCATCTTCTCTACAGAAGTGGCCACTGGTAAAAAAACTGCAGTGAACGTTTTTTTAAATGAAACAGGAACATGGCTTCTGACTTCAATTGACAAAAAAACGGGGTACATCAAAAAAAATGATCTTGCAAATTATGTCAGTACCAATCCGAATTTCCTTGCGGGATTTGTAGGCAAAAATCCCGATAGACAAATCGAACTGCGAAGTTTTGATGATTCTCGACCACATGCCGTTCTCAGTATCTATCTATGCAAACAATTCTTCCATGAATTTGAAATACAAAATCAGTATTTCAATGGATTAAATACTCCCGGATCTGTTGTACGGTTTACAACCTTTACCCAAAGTTGTCCCAGCGCGACTTACAACGAATTTATTGTTTTTGACAAGGGGAAATTTACCTTTATAACAGCCGATATGGCAAGTGGGGAAGGAAATCAATATGATGCAGAAACAGTTTATTTCCCTTTGCAGTTCAGCAATGGCAAGGTTCTTCTGGTTGCTCATGGTGATTGGGAACACATATTCAACTATGATAACGCAACGCTAAACACATTTGATTATCCCAAAAACATTGGAGTACCAATCGAAAACCTCATTGTGATCACCAAAGAACATACAGAAGAAGTGCTTGATGCCAATGGAGAACCAATTATGGAAGATGAATACGATTACAAAGTGAAGGTCGTAAAAAGCAAGCCCAAATATTATAGGTGGGATGGTAAGTCTCTGGTTAAAGTGAGTCTCAAAAAATAGTTGTATCATGTCCCGTTTGGTCGAAATAGCGCTCAAATGGTGATATCGTTTCATGCGCGGTGGACTAGATTGATCTGTTCGTTCTACATTCGTTGCCACAATTATCACCATGAAAGCCGCAGTCAATACCCGTTATGGACCACCCGAAGTAATCGTTATTTCAGATGTTCCCAAACCCGTTCCCGCTGACAATGAAATACTCGTAAAGATTCATGCTACAACTGTAAATCGTACAGACTGCGGATTTCGAAAACCCGAATACCTTTTTGTTTACCTCATAAGCGGAATAGGCAAACCAAAAAACACGGTACTGGGAACAGAATTTTCAGGTGCAGTTGAATCTATTGGAAAAAACGTAACACGCTTTAAAATTGGAGATGAAGTTTTTGGATTGAAGACCATGAAATTTGGTGCGCACGCAGAATTCATGTGTATCTCTGAAACCGGATCTGTGGCACTCAAGCCTGCAAATATGTCATTTGCTGAAAGTGCTGCTATCTGCGATGGTTTGATGCTTGCCATTACCTATATTCGGAAAATTGACTTCAACAAAAACCCCAGAATCCTCATCAATGGTGTTACCGGATCTATTGGTATTGCCGGTCTTCAACTTGCCAAACTAAATGGTGCTCACGTCACTGCCGTTGGCAACACCAAAAACATTGCACTCATCAAATCATTGGGAGCCGATGAAGTCATTGACTATCTTCAAGAAGATTTTACTAAACGCCATGATCAATTCGATATCGTATTTGATGCAGTGGGAAAAAGTTCGTTCTTCAAAGTGAAAAAACTGCTGAAACCCGGTGGAATATATTTCTCCACAGAATTGGGGAAAAACATGCAAAATGTCTGGCTGGCACTGCTTACACCACTTACTGCAATTCTCTCAGGCAAAAATGGAAAACGACGCGTGATGTTCCCCATTCCGACTGACAATCAAAAAGACATAGAATACTTTAGAGAACTGGCCGAAAAACATAGGTACCGAGCGATTATTGATCGTAAGTATTCGCTTGATGAAATTGTTGAAGCCACACGTTATGTTGAAACGGGCGAAAAGACAGGGAATGTCGTGATTGAAATTACCAGAGTTTAATCATCCAAATTTGGATACAAGGTAGAATGCACATGGATCCTTACCAAACCACTTTTGAAACCTGGGATAAACTTGCTGAATTGTACTATGAAAAATTCAGTGCAATCCGAATTTATGATGAGACCTATAATTTATTTTGCTCGCTGATTCCCAAAGAACAGTCTTCTGTGCTTGAAATTGGCTGTGGTCCGGGAAATGTGACGAGGTATTTGATGGACCACCGTCCCGATTTAAAAATCACTGGTTTGGATGTTGCCCCAACTATGATCGACTACGCGCGCAAGATGGTTCCCGAAGCTCAATTCGACGTATTGGACATTCGCGATTTACATCTGATGAATGGAAAATTTGATGGCATATTCAATGGATTTTGTTTGCCCTATCAATCCAAAAAAGATCTTCAGAAATTTCTTCTGGACAGCGCTTCATTGCTAAATCAAAATGGAATAGTCTATCTCAGTTGCATCGAAGGCGATTATGAGCAATCGGGCATGGAGACAGGCTCCAAACCCGAATACCGCATGCAGGTGTTTTATTATTCAGAATCTGCGCTCCGGAAAGCGCTGTCAGAAACCGGATTTGAAACCATTTCGGTAAGCCGAATTGCATATCCATCTGCAGACGACTCCAAACAAGTGCATTTGATCATACAGGCGACTAAAAAATAGATTCCAAAAACGGCCGGATAAGGCCATTCCATTAGAGACTCATGAGTCCAGATTATTCGGATGAAGGTACTTTGCGCTCAAAGATCCCCGGACTGAAAAGAAAGGTCAATTTGACTCCAAAATTTGTAATATTCATTTCACCACTTGAATCAATCTCTCGGTCATTTGACACTGTCCATGCCCGGATCATTCGTTGTTTTATAAAATCGTAGGTCCAAACCAACTGAAATGCAGATTCGCTCCGCCAAAATTCAAAGACGTAACCAAACTCAAATCCCAAATTCCAACCAGCCCATTTCGTGCGCATAACATAGGGTGACGAAAATTCTATCAGGTAAGGATTGGTGCCAAGCGTAGACATTCCTGTGTAACCCACATGCAGTTTTCCTACCTTAAGTCTTTCAAACAGAAAATGCGTTTTTCGAATATATCCGACATTCAATTGCAATTCGTGCATACGACAACGTTCTGCAAAATCAATTCCATTTTCGAAAAACTCAATTCGATGATAGTCGTAAACGACACCACCAAAAAAAATCTCATCGAAATTTCTGTAATAGCCCGTTTCGAACGAATAGCCAAATGTGTCCCAGCGGCCTTTCTCCTTATGATATCTCCCGAGGTTTTCTGAACTCCAATTCAGTTTAGAAAATCCTGTATACCCCTTTAAACCAATTGAAACAGCACTCTGACCTCTTGAAAACGTGGAGCTCATTATTCCAAACAGAACAATTACGATCTTTATCCCATAATGTAATTGTAATCGCGTGCTCATTCCAAGACCCTCTCCCATAAATCACTGTTACGACCAACTATTCGGAGAATACCGAATTTGGGATGAAAATAAACTGCATTGATTTCTCCAGAATCTATTCCCCCTTTAGGATGCAATACAAAAACATCCGAATATAAAACACCATTGATTCCCAGGTTAACCATTCCGGCAGAATCCACGTCGGTAAGTGGATTTGTAACGAAGATATCGTTTTCGAAGAATATCCAACTCATTTCATAATTGTATGAATTATTGGTGCTGGAACGCACAGAAATGGAATGGTCTATTTGCGAGGTTTGATCATCACTTCTGCGAACCTGTTGTCCGCAAATCTGTGGATAAATCCTTCGGTATGTGTGATAGGTCTGCCAATACTCAGATGGAGTTCCATACTCGCAGGTGTATGGATGTGCTTCCAGATTTAGAATGTAATTGTTCTGAAAATTTCTGAACTTAACCGGACCAGTTGAATAGAAAAGGTCCTTTTTCGCTTCCTCATAAACATCGACATATTCGTAGCATCCCGATAAAAACAGCGTCATCAGAATGAACAGAACTCTATACCACTTAAATTTAATCATCGTGATGAATGGCGTATAATCCAGTATTTATACTTTACTTTATGAGTGGCAATTTAAGCGGTATAACCGCACTTTCAATCCAATTTAATCCGACATTTGAATTATGAAAGCCATTCCATTCAAAACGATTCAATTTGATACCCAAACCCATTCTGAGCACAAGGGAGAACAAGGCCTTGCCATTTGGAACACACTCCAACTGGAAGGCTTAAGAATACGCCGTGTTATCTATGAACCCGGATATCTCGCCGATCACTGGTGCCAGAAAGGACACATTGTATATTGTGTGAAGGGATCTATCGAAAACGAACTGCAGACCGGCGAAAAATCTTTACTTAACGCAGGAATGTGTTATGTTGTTTCCGATGACATGAGTTCACATCGTTCCTTTTCAGAACATGGTGCCGAATTGCTGATTGTAGATGGCGATTTTCTGAATATTCCAATTTGAGACGCTTTTGGCCATGATCTATCGCTATTGTATTTTATCATGAATCGCTATGGATTGGCTTTATTATATTGCGCAACAAACACTTTTTCACTATGTCATCCATTGCCATAAGTCCCGATGTTGACAATTTTATAGCAGATTCAAAACATTCTTTGGCCAGCTGCCTGCAACCATTGCGTGAACTAATTCATGAAGCAAACAGTGATGTTACCGAACAAATCAAATGGAAATGTCCAAGTTTTTGTTTGGATGGTGATGATCGTATCACCTACAATCTTTCGAAAAAAGATCAGCTACTTGTTATCTTTCATACTGGTGCAAAAGGAAAAGGAAAAACGCCTGATAAAAGTAAATTTTCTGGCTTTGAATTTTTAGAATGGCTGGCTCCGGATAGGGCTGTTGTTAAAATAGCAAATCAGGTGTATCTTTTTGATATCTCAAAAGAAATGAAAAAGTGTATTTCACTCTGGCTTAGAGAAACCAAATAAAGTAATTGAGCATGGATGAAAATGAAATTAAAGACCTGCCCCATGTTTCCGAACGTGTAAAAGCCACTTTTGCTGATGGAATGGTCATGGTAGTCCTTGCAACAATTGCATCATACACGTTTTCTACGTTTGAAAATGTGCATGATCTCGCAAGAATCGGGACCATGATTTTTATCGTCCTTTTGTACGAACCCTTGATGATTTGTACTTTCGGTGCTTCAATAGGACATATGATCATGGGCATTCAAGTAAGAGATGAATCAAATCCAGATTCCAAAATCAACTATTTTCAGGCTCAAATCAGGGGAGTATTTAAGCTCTCGCTTGGTTGGATCTCTCTTCTCTCTGTGGGTTCATCCGAAAAAAAACAGGCCATACACGATATGATTGTGGGATCTATAGTATTGTACAAAACAAAGAAGGATTAAATTAAACCCTAATTCAAAAAATAAAAAATCACATGGGTGATAGCGGTAAGTCAGCGTGGCATATTGTATCAATTCTGATAACCTTTATTGGAATTGTAGTGTCGTTACTCAAACCGAATACATCCAGTTTCAATGCATCCGACTATTACAACAATAAACCTTACAAATATCCAGAAAAAGTGGATGACAATCTCGAAGAGGCTATGGCAAAATTGAACGAGAAAAAAACCATTCTTCCCAAAGACATTCTTCTCGACACTTCTACCACGACATTAGACTCAGGTCGAATAGAATTTTATCAGATAATTCCCTATTCGGAGAAAAAAGAATTGCTGAATGTTCACAATCAGATAAAGACAGCACTTAAACTTCAGATTGAAGAATTCGTGAGCGTTTACCCCGGAATTGCTTCAAAAAAGAAAAAATCACTCATCACCAAAATAGAAGTGGTTCCTGAAAAACTCTACAGAAGCGATTACGCTCTGAGCTATGTAATGAAATTCACAATTGACTCAAAAATGGATTTATACAAAGGTCCATATTATTCAATTTTTAACTTCGACTTAAGAACCAAAAAACCCATAGAATTCAATGACTTTTTTGAATTTGGGAAAACTAAAAACGATGGTGAATTCCTTGAAATACTAACAGGAAAAAAGCACTGGTATGAATCGCATGATATCAAAAACTTAAGGGATGTGGCTTTTTTCTTCAATAAAGAGAATGTCATTTTTAATTTTGAAGAAGGGCAATACCCATTTACGAATGAACCTGCCAAAAAGGTCTCAGTGCGCATTGCTAAACTCAAAAATTTCATCCGGGCCAAATATTATCCTCAGTCTGCTTCCTAAAAACCCTACTATAACAGGCAATTACTTCGAAAAATCGTCGTTCCATTCGCGCTGACAATATCAATATATGCTCCGGAATTTTGTATTACTCTTTCTTTTGTTCATTCGCCTATACTCTGAAGCTCAGGACAGTTCCTTTATCCATGTCCATTTCTTATATGGCTCAAAACCCAAACATGCCTACCGCCAAAGCGAAGTGAAATGGTTCGGCGGCCGACTTGGCGGACATGCAGGCATCGAAACGGATTCCAATTTTGTAATCGACTTCCTGCCCCGAGGCGATTTACATATCTTCTCACACAAAACAAAACGACACAGCAAGTTCACAACGCATACAAGGACTTCTTTTTTCGAATTATTTGGCGGACAAAAAGACTCTGTGAGTTTTACTTCCATCACAATTCCAATTTCTGAAAGGCAAAAAGAAATTCTGGATAGTTTGTCTGGGGAGTATAGAAAAAACTCACCTTACGACTACGCGTTCTTCGGAATGAGATGCGGTGCAGCAACCTATGACCTATTGGCGAAAATCGGAATCCTCTCGCAATACAGCGAAAGAAAGACCTGGCGCAAAATATTTTATCCAAGAAAACTCCGAAGGCGATTGACGAAAATTGCAATGCAAAATGGTTGGGCAATTGAAAATCAGAAGGGATCGGCCAGGAGAAAATGGGAACGAGAATGAAATAATGAAAGTCAATAAAAAAACACCCCCTTTCATTTACCTTCGACGCATCAACAAAAATTAAAATCATGAAATTCGGAATACTGGGAACAGGCAATGTAGGTGATGCCATTGGTTCAAAACTGGCTTCACTCGGTCACGATGTGATGATGGGCTCACGAACTGCTGGCAATGAGAAAGCCCTGGCATTTGTTGCTAAAAATGCAGAGCATACACAATCCGGCACTTTTGAAGAAGCCGCGTCTTTTGGTGAAATCGTATTTAATTGTACGAAAGGAGAAATTGCACTCGAAGTAATCGCTCAGGTCGCAGATGTTCTCAAAGGAAAAATCCTCATTGATGTTACGAATCCGCTCGACTTCTCGAATGGAATGCCTCCAAGTCTTATCCCAGAATTGTCCAATACCAATTCACTCGGAGAAGAAATTCAGCGTAGACATCCGGAAGTTGACGTTGTAAAAACACTCAATACCATGTGGTGCGGACTGATGGTAAATCCCGGGCTTATCGGCGATGGCAATCACGTCAATTATGTTTGTGGCAACAATCAATCTGCCAAAGACAAAACAAAAAGTATTCTCATGGAATTTGGCTGGAAAAAAGAAAATATTCTTGATCTGGGCGATATTACAAATGCGCGTGCAACCGAAGCTGTATTGCCTATCTGGCTGCGCGTTTGGGGTGTAACACGCAATGGTACTTTTAATTTTCGAATCATTTCCTAGATTGAGTCTTGCCTCATGATTGAACATAAATCCACTCCTACGCGTGGTGCCTTTCACTACTTCGAAGACGGCAAAGAAGCTGGGATCATGACATACTCCAAGGCGGGAGATGATATGATCATCATCGACCACACAGAAGTCTTTCCCGAATTCAATGGCAAAGGAATTGGCAAAAAATTAGTTCTTGAAGGGGTAAAATATGCCCGTGAAAACAACCTCAAAATCATACCGCTGTGTCCGTTTGCAAGTGCTCTCTTCAAGAAAACGCCAGAAATTCGGGATGTTTTAGCCTAAGTTGAATCGATCAGGCAAAGAAAACTTCAAAATCAAAATCCAGAATTGATTTTGTTTCGTACATCTCTGTATGAAACGTAAAATCATACTCATTGCATCCATCCTTGCAGGACTTTTCATCCTGTTGTTTGGATATGCCAATCTTCGTTTCGTAAATCCTTCAACAAAGCTGGAACCTATTCACGCACGCACTTTTGAAGTCGCCGGAATAGATGAAACCAATAAGGAAGCATACGAGTCTTTTCTGAGATCATCCAATTATGTCCGTGCTGTGGCCCTTCATCCTGAAAATGCAACGCTGGGACTAACCTATTACTACAAATCAATCAATGATGAAGATTTGATGCAATTTCTTTCATGGGAAGGAAAAATTAAAGCAACGCCCAAAGCAATGTCTACCTCCGGTCCTGAATGTCCTGTGCAGGGAATAACAGCCCTTTGGGAGAAAATCAACACCGCACTTCGGGTTGTTCGATAAGTCAAATTCCACAGTCAAAAATGTTTAACCAATAAAAATCAAGTACTATGAAGAAAGCCTTACAATTTGCGATCATGCTGTGTTTCACGCTAGTCGTTTCTTCCTGTAAAAAGGATGAAGAACCCGAACCAACTGTTACAACCCCAACTCCTTCTCTTTACACCAGATTAGGAGGCATCGACGCTATCAGTGCAGTGACAGATCAATTTCTTGCGAATGTGGTTGGTGATGATGTGATCAATGCCCGTTTTGCTGCAACAGTGGCAGATCCCTATCGCACACAATTGCTGAGAAACAACCTCATTGATCAGATTTGTGCCGCTGCAGGTGGTCCTTGCCAATACAAAGGCAAAACCATGCTCGAAGCGCATGAAGGCATGATGATTACAGAAACAGAATTCAATGCACTCGTTGGAGATTTGGTTGCTTCACTCAATACATTTAGCGTTCCTGCCGCAGAACAAAATGAATTGCTAACCATTCTTGGAGGACTTCAACCGGACATCGTTGGTCAATAAAACTACTCTGTTAACAAGGTATACTTACTTCCGAGTAAGGTGGAGTCATGATCTGAAAAGAGAGACTCGGGATATGGATGAGGTGTGGAAGTAATACCTGATGATTTTTTTCAATAAAAAAAGGCACTGAATTGTGCCTTTTTTAGTTTTATTCTAAATGAATCCTCAAGCTACTTTGAGGGCTCCAACTACTTTCTCTTTCAACAAGGCTTTGTCCACCACTTCGTACATCTCTGTAACATAGTGGAATTTTAATCCTTTGAGATAACGCTCATTGATTTCTTCCACATCCTTGCGGTTGCGTTCACACATGATGATTTCTTTGATGCCAGCGCGTTTTGCTGCAAGAATTTTTTCTTTGATTCCACCTACGGGCAATACTTTTCCACGCAATGTAATCTCACCCGTCATAGCCAGGAATTTTTTCACCTTGCGCTGCGAAAATGCCGATGCCAAAGCAGTTAGTATCGTAATTCCGGCGCTTGGACCATCTTTCGGAACGGCGCCCTGAGGCACGTGAATATGGACATTCCATTTCTCAAAAATTTCCTGTTCCAGTTCCAGCATGGCGCTATGTGCCTTCAAATATTCCAATGCAATCACAGCACTTTCTTTCATTACATCTCCAAGATTACCTGTTAGCGTTAGTTTCCCAATGCCCTTGGTAAGCGATGTTTCAATAAACAAAATATCACCTCCCGTAGGCGTCCAGGCCAATCCTGTAACAACACCGGCGGTATCGTTATCCGCATACTTATCCTTTTCATACGATGGACCAAGTACCTTTAAGAGATCATCAGCACCGATATTTACTTGAAATTTTTCTTCGAGCGCAAGTTGCTTGGCACGATTGCGCACCATTTTACCTATGCGTTTCTCCAAGGTGCGTACGCCACTTTCGTTGGTGTACTCTTCGATTAGTTTGGTAATTATTTCGTCACTGAAAACGATTTGTTTTTCTTTGATACCATTCTCACGCAATTGTTTGGGAACAAGATGGCGCTTGGCAATCTCCAGTTTTTCTTCAACCGTATAACCTGTCACTTCGATAATTTCCAATCGATCACGCAATGCAGGTTGAATCGTTTGCAGTGAATTGCTTGTGGCGATAAACATCACCTTCGACAAATCATAATCGAGTTCTACATAGTTATCATAGAATGCATGATTTTGTTCCGGATCCAAAACTTCGAGCAATGCACTCGATGGATCGCCGTGAACGCCTTGTCCAACTTTATCAATTTCATCCAAAACAAAAAGTGGATTGCTGCTACCTGCTTTTTTCAACGATTGTAAAATACGACCGGGCATAGCTCCAATATAGGTTTTGCGGTGTCCACGGATTTCTGCCTCATCGTGCAATCCACCCAATGCCATGCGCACATACTTTCTTCCAAGTGCTTCCGCGATGGATTTGCCCAAAGATGTTTTACCAACGCCGGGAGGACCATAAAGGCAAATAATCGGCGCCTTCATATCGCCCTTGATCTTCAAAACGGCCAGGTGTTCGATGATGCGTTCCTTCACTTTCTCCAATCCAAAGTGATCGCGATCCAATACTTCTTTGGCGTGCTTCAGATCAAAATTATCATCGCTGTAATCGCTCCATGGCAAATCCAAAAGTGTATCTACATAATTGGCCTGCACACTGAATTCACCGGCCTGCGGATTCATTCTTTCAAGCTTGCCAATTTCTTTTGCAAAAGCTTTCGCCACATGCTCTGGCCATTTTTTGTCTCTCGCGCGTTTTTTCTTTTCCTCAACTTCTTCTTTGATGGGATTAGCACCTAACTCATCCTGAATCTGCTTCATCTGTTGTTGCAGGAAGTATTCGCGCTGCTGTTTGGAAATATCGGTATGGACTTTCTTTTGAATTTCGTTCTTCATCTCGAGCAATTGAAGCTCTTTGTTGAGATGCTCCAATACCTTCTTCGCTCTTTCAGCCAAATCAGCTTCTTCAAGCAATACCTGCTTGTCGCTGCTGCCCGCCTTCATGTTGGATGAAATAAAATTCGT
>JBJXFC010000301.1:0-4808 GCA_046153915.1 Flavobacteriales bacterium | reverse complement strand
GTTAAGGACTGATGCCCGATGGCTGCTAGCGTTCGATTGTGGTTGGTTTCTAAGAGCTACTGCCTGCCTCTCCCCTTGAGTAGGCTCCTATAGTGCCATCTTCAATTTTCCTTGCAGCAGCCACACGAGTGCATCAGGTATATTGCATAAACTGATATTATTCTCAAATATTGTGAGGTGTTATTTTTCGAGTAAACAATAAAGGTCAAACTTTGGTCGCGATTTTTCCAAAACACAAAAAAAAGCCATCAGCATTGTGCCAATGGCTTCTTCAATAACCAAAAATCTGATTTCAGATGAACCACCTGGGCGTTTCGTCTGATACCAGAGGCGTTATAATCCCTTCACAATTTTTTTGCTGTAGCTCTTTTCACCCTGTATGATTTGCAGATAATAAGTTCCATTGGGTTGGGTGCTGATGTCAATGGTGTTTTTGTAGTTGCCGTCAAATTCTTTGCGGTCTTCGGTGTAAACGGTATTTCCTTTAGAGTCAAAAACAATGATTTTTACATCAGAGCGATCTTGCGTTGTAAATGAAAGATTGATAAGCCCATTACCAGGATTAGGGAAGAAGGAAATTTCGTCAATTGCAAGATCATTCGCTGTCGAAAGTTTTGGAGTGGCAGTTTCGTTGACAGCCTGAAGTTCTTCAGCGGTGATGTCTTCGATGCGAATCTGAATGATAATGGTTTCGCGTTCCATGCGCAATTTGTCCATTTCTTCTAATAGGCGAGCACGCTCTTCATCAAGCTGGAATTGCTGCTCATCCAGCGTGCGAAGCAATTCTTCCATGTGTTCTTCAACATCTTCTGCATCCATATCAAATTCATAGTCGTAGAGGTAATGACCACCTTCGTCCATGCCTTTGAAATCATGGAAAATGCGAAAATCTTCGAAACCGCTGATGCTGCGTTTGCCGATATTTCCAGTTATGGTTTTTTTCTTGTTTTCGCGTTGAATCTCAATCTTAACTTCTTCTCCTGGATTCATTGCAGAAATGAGTTCAGACAAAACATCGAATGACGTAATAGCGGTGCCATTCATTTCCAGAATGATATCCCCGCTGAGAAGGCCCATTTCTTCGGCAGAAGTTTCTGGTTCTACATCAATGCGAACGCCGCCTTCTTGAGAAAAGTTTGTTGAGGGCGTAACACCCAGAAATGCTGTTTCTCTGATCGCCAGACCTTCTCCGTTCCATGTAAATGGCTGGCATATTTTCATGCTGTCATCCGGACAAATACAATTGGGATTTGGAGGGCAGAAAATGGTAATTGAATCTGCGTCGAATCGAAAATTGTATGGGCTTCTGTTGTTAGGAAAACCGTTTTCACCATTGAAGAAAGACATTTCCGGAGCCATTTCTTTTTCGCCCAAAACAGCTTTTACTTTTTTCTTTTTCCCGTTGCGCTCAACCTGAATTTCCACTTTGTCTCCCGACTCTTTGGAGCGGATGTAATCGATAACCTGCGACATGTTTTCAATATTCATATCATCAATTTCTACGATAACATCGCCTTCCAGAAGTCCGGCAGTTTCTGCGGCCGTGCCTTCGATCACCTCGCTTATATAGGCACCTATTATGGGAGTCATATTTTCACCGTCTACTTCGCCCTCGCGCATCATGATGCCCAAAAAGGGTCTTTTTTCCATAGGAGCCATTGGGCTCAGGGGAGACAGTCCGTCTGGGGCATTGGGAGCCAATGGCGGCGGTGGCGGCATAAGTATGCCCGTGTTGCCATCGGGTGTGAAGTAAAAATGCAGGTTTTCTACATTGTTATTCTGATCGTATTTATCGATTTTGATTTCAAATTCCTGCCCGGGCATCAATTGTCCAAATTCATTCAAAACACCTACTTCCTGAAGAATTTTTTCGATGTCTTCGCCTTCCGCTATTGCGATTTCCCTCGTCTCTTCGCTTTTCACACCATCTACACTTTTTTTGATATAGACCTTGGCTTTCCCTTGAGAATGCATTTGTGTGGCGAATAAACAAGCGCAAATCAGAAGCGCTGAACCAGCTAAGATTTTCTTCATTTTGGAATAAATTGAATGAATTATTTCCGCTAAAGTAAAATCCCTTTATCAAAACCACTTGTTAAAGGGTTCAAAAAGGTGTTAACGAATAGGAAAATCAAGGTTTTTTTTGGATCCAGGTATGGAAGAGTCTGTCACCGGAATGAACTTCTATTCCATATGTGCCTGATGACCAGGACGATATTTCCAGTCGAATCTCTCTTCCGCTAAGGATATTTTGTTCCCACACCAATCTCCCGGTAACATCCCGAACCACAATTTTGGTTGGTGTTTCCTGAGAGTTGAATCGAATAATCGCCTCCGCCTGAGCTGGGTTCGGGAAAACCTGAAATGGAAGGTCTGTTGTTTCTTCAACACCAACCACACAATTGAAAATATTTTGGCTAAATATGGCATCGAAGATTTCTTCTTCCACAGAATAGAATGCGCTGTTATTGCCAAACGTGTATCCTTCAAAGCACCCATTGGTGATGAAAATAAATCCAGATCCATTCTGGCTTCCAAAATACATATCCGAAATAAGTCCATAAGCTTCACCCGGATGGCCTATCATGGTTTCGCCATCGAATACAATGTCGCCATAATCGGCATTGGTAGTAATGTGCACGCCGAGTCCCCAGGAGCGAAAGAGTCCATAATAATTATCGCCATTGGCCCCATCGTAAGTCCATTGTGGAGTATGCATCAGTTCAATTGTTGTGGACTCTAGCACTCCTGGATTTAGATTGCTATGAACAAGCATAATTTTGGCCAGATCGAATGCAGAAATGCGCAATCCACCCTGAGGTGCAAAAATGAATCCGTTGGTTCCTGGCACATAACTTGAAAAATCCGCTGCAGACGGCGCAATCCCCTGGAAATTGTCGACCTGTGCCTGCCATGAGTTGCTCACATTGCGATAGATGGCCGCAACGTTACTTATGTTTCCGATATCTGCAACATTGAAGCTACCGGCAATTTCCAGAGGATCAAGCACTGCCATTTTCATATACGCATCGAAGCGCATTCCGCTGAGTTTTTCTATCAGCGTGCCTATGATACCAAAGTTGGCATTGCTGTACGTGAAAAATGTCCCGGGTTGCTCTGTTCGCCAATTGTTGGTTTCATAATAATCGCCCTCTTCCAGAAGGTATTCTGTAACATTTGGAGCATTAGGTCCACTGTTGTAGGTGGCGCTCAGAAAATCGCTGTAACCATTGCCATCCTGTATACTGCTGGTATGAGAAAGCAACATGCGGTAGGTAATAGGTACATCTGGAAAGTTTGGATTGCGAACGACCGCGCCCATGGCTTCGCTGATATCCTCATCCAGGGAAAATGCATTTTCTTCATACAGATTCATCAAGCCGGTAGCGGTTACCAGTTTCGAAATGGAAGCAATGCGATACATCGTGCTATCATCTACAGGGAGGTTGAGAGAATAATCTTTGAGGCCGCCGTTCGCAATTTCATCAATCTCACCATTGCAAATAGTAACCACAGAATAACCCATTAGTTGATTATCAGCCATCACTTGCTGCAAGGCGGTTTGCAATTGTGCTTGCGACAAAATTGAAATAGTCGAAGCCACAATACATAAAATCCATGTTTTCATACCTTTCAATTTTAGGAAAAAAAAAACATTGTAGTAGAAAAAGAATGAAATTGAAATCAGTTCATGCTAAAAGGAACTTCCATCTTGAACTGCGGAATATTGACGCGAAATGTCACCTCATTCTCCATGTTTTTCATGCTGTAAAAACCTTTCATAGTTCCACGCATGCTGCGCAAATCGCAAGCACTGTGATAATCGAAAGATGCACCCGGAGCAATGATGGGAAATTCGCCAACTACGCCCGGACCTTCCACTTCGCGTTTCACAGCAAACGAATCGAAAATAAACCAATGCCTGCGCAGAAGCTGCACGGTATAATCGTTGTGATTGCGAATTACAATATGATATGAGAACAGGAATTGTTCCAGCATAGGCGAACTCAATCCCGGCTCATAGCGGGGTTCAACGATGATCTGCACTCCTGATGTAACTTCGGTTAACATGAATTGTTTGTCGTATTGTTACAAGTATTCTCTGACGACAATAATACGGAGAAATTGGCGACTGGGGCTTATGTGCAACTAAAAATACTCCGGAGACCTATTCAAAAGTCTGACATAAACCTGTTTACAATCGGCAGAAAGGCACAGTTTCTGCGTAGTTTCACGTTATAGTTTCGGGACTTGCACTAAAACCGTGCTGAAAAGAATACTTAAAATACTGCGTTTTACATTGATCCTGCTCATTTTATTGTCGGGAGTATCCTGGTTTGCCCTGCGCACAGAAAGGGTACAAACCTGGCTGAGCCATCGTGTGGCGGGTTATCTTAGCGATCAATTAGGTGCCAAAGTGGAAATTGGCGGCGTTTATGTGGATCTCTGGGCCAGACTGGAAATCCGTGCCTTATATATCGAAGACCAAAAGCAAGACACGCTGCTTTTTGTACCAAATCTTTTTGTAAGAGATTATCATTTTGATAAAATTTCAGGTGAGATCTATGTCATCAATGCCACGTTGGAAGATCCCTATTTCAACATCGTAAAGCATCAGGGCGATACCGCCTTCAATTATGCCTTCATCATGCGCTATGTCGACAATCTGAGTACACCCGGCGACACAAGTTCAACGCTACTCAATTTGAGCAATCTTAAAATTGTGGATGGAAGACTAAATTATACCAATGAGAACAAGGCGATTCGCACCCGATTTGGCATTGATTGGAATCACATTCAAGCCAATG
>JBJXFC010000347.1:0-9097 GCA_046153915.1 Flavobacteriales bacterium | reverse complement strand
GAAATTGACGTGCGTAAATTGATTGGCTGCATCGAGCAGAATCAGCTGTCTTTTCAATTCGCGGTAAAAAGCCCATTCTTTCCATCGCCAGAAATTAAAGAGTGGTTTGATCTCGGTGATGGTGATCCTTTCATCGCTTTTCTCTTCATATTGCCTGTTATCAATGTCAAGATGCAGGATATGTTGATTGACAAATGGTGCCAGAGCATCGATCTGCCGGCGGATATAGACCGTCCTGGACGGATCATCATCATGTGGAAACCAGGGAGTTATATGTAAAACGCGGATTTCGTTCAATGCTATCGGGCGGGAGTCGCAAGTGTAGGGAATAAGCGGGTTTGAGAGTTCAAAAGGCGGCCGAATCAATAAATTTGACACATTGATTTGTCAAAAGTGAGAATGAGCTTATATTTGCCACCCGTTTTCGAAACGGATTTTAAGAATTTGTTCAAAACCAACGAGTTATGAAGCGTACATACCAACCATCGAATACCAAGCGCAGAAACAAACACGGTTTCCGTAAGCGCATGTCTACTGCCAAAGGCCGTGCAGTATTGTCTTCACGTCGCCGTCAGGGTCGCAAGAAACTGACTGTCTCTGATGAAAGACGCCACAAAGGTATCGTTCGTCTGTAATCGAATTTCACATCTTTGATGCATATTGCCGCCATGCCTGCGCATGGCGGTTTTTTCATTTTATAGCACATGAGAATAGCAGTAAACACGCGACTCTTACTTTCAGGTAAAATGGAAGGAATTGGCTGGTTTACGCATGAAATCATGAAGCGGGTAGTATCCGCGCATCCGGAGCACGAATTTCATTTCATCTTTGACAGACCGTTTTCGCAGGAATTCATTTTTGGTCCGAATGTTATTCCACATGTCTTGCCTCCACAGGCGCGCCATCCGATGCTTTACAAAATATGGTATGACTACAGCATTCCTCTTTTGCTGAAGAAAATCAAAGCCGATATTTTCATTTCTCCGGATGCGATGCTTTCACTTCGCACATCCATACCGCAATTGATTGTAATCCACGACCTCAATTTTGAGCATTATCCAGAAGACGTTCCGGCGGTATACACCCGATTTCTCAAGAAAAGATCTCCCTTATTTGCAGCCAAAGCAAAACGCATCGTGACTGTGAGTGAGTTCAGCAAAAGGGATATTGCTGCACTTTACGGCACATCCACAGATAAAATAGATGTAGTGAGCAACGGTGCGCATGTGGCCTATCATCCCATTTCCGAAAACGAAAAAATTCAAACGCGCAGTGAAATAAGTGACGGCAAATCCTATTTTGTTTTTGTGAGCAGCATTCATCCGAGGAAAAATCTGCAGCGTCTTTTGCCTGCGTTTGATATTTTCAAAGATGAGACAAAATCAGATAACAAGCTGGTAGTTGTTGGTCAGAAATTCTGGTTCAATGAAGAATTGCAGACCGCATTTGATGCAATGAAACACAAAGCAGATGTTGTTTTTGCAGGACGCATGCAGCTGGATCAATTGAATAAAGTTGTTGCATCTTCGATTGCTTTGGTATATCCAAGTTACTTCGAGGGATTTGGAATTCCGGTGATAGAAGCCTTTCAATGCGAAACACCGGTGATTGCATCTACTGCAACCAGTTTGCCGGAAGTCGCCGGAGACGCTGCTTTGCTGATAGATCCATTTTCGACGGAGGCGATTGCAGATGCCTTGATCATATTGCACGAAAAGCCTGAACTTCGCGAAGAACTCATTCGGAAAGGAAGAGAACGCGTAAAACATTTCGACTGGTATCGATCAGCAGAAAAATTCTGGGAGAGCATCTTAAAAACCATTTCGTGATCATGGCCAAATTAAAAGCAACACATACCAAAGGCTTGACTGAGGCAGGATGCGACGAAGCAGGTCGTGGTTGTCTGGCAGGTCCTGTGGTTGCTGCTGCTGTAATACTCCCTGCGCGATTTAACCATCCGATGCTGAACGACAGCAAACAACTGAGTGAATCACAACGCGACAAATTGCGGCCTATCATCGAAAAAGAAGCGGTGCAGTGGGCGGTTGGTATAGTTTCTCCCGCCGAAATTGACGAAATCAATATTCTGAATGCATCCTTTCTGGCGATGCACAGGGCGTTGGATCAGTTCAAAAAAATGCCCGAACATCTGCTTATTGACGGCAACAGATTCAAGCAATACCACGATATCAAACACACCACGGTTATTCAGGGGGATGGAATTTATAAAAGCATTGCAGCAGCTTCCATTTTGGCCAAGACATACCGCGACGAATTGATGATGGCGTTGGATGCTGAATTTCCTGTCTACCACTGGAAGAAAAACAAGGGATATCCCACCAAAGCACACCGGGATGCTATACGGCAGCATGGATCATGCATTCATCACAGAATGTCGTTTACACTAATCCCGGGGCAAATGGTAATACAGTTTCCCGAATAAAACCAGCATTCCCAAATAAGGTGAACGAAGAAATGAAAATCACCCGAAGTTTGCGATGTTTGCAACAGCAATGAAGTTAAGAGCAGAAAATATTGTAAGGCAATACGGCAAAAGAAAAGTCGTAAAGGGCGTTTCATTTGAAGTAAATCAGGGAGAAATTGTAGGATTACTTGGACCCAATGGTGCGGGAAAAACAACGAGTTTTTACATGGTAGTTGGACTGGTAAAACCCAACGAAGGCAAGATTTTTCTGGACGAGCATGATATTACTTCGGAGCCTATGTACAGACGTGCACAGCTCGGAGTGGGATATTTGCCTCAGGAGCCAAGCGTATTTCGGACATTATCCATCGAGGACAATATCAAAGCGGTACTCGAGATGACCAAATTCACAAAAAAAGAACAGAGTATTAAACTCGAGGCCTTGCTTGATGAATTTGGATTGGCGCACAAACGCACATTTATTGGCAATCACCTCAGTGGTGGAGAACGCAGAAGGACGGAGATTGCGCGGGCACTTGCAACTGATCCCAAATTCATTTTGCTGGATGAGCCATTTGCCGGTGTTGACCCGATAGCTGTGGAGGACATTCAGAAAATTGTATATCAACTCAAACTGCGCAACATCGGAGTGCTCATTACCGACCACAATGTGCAGGAAACACTCAGCATTACCGACCGTGCATATTTGCTTTACGATGGATCTATTCTCAAAGCGGGTACAGCCGAAGAACTTGCAGCCGACGAGCAGGTGCGCAAAGTATATCTCGGTCAGAATTTTGAGTTGAAGCGTGTGAAGATTGGGTAAAGTTTCAATCCTGTGCAGCTCGTTATACATTCGCCCAAAATTACCTAATGAAAAACCTCCAGTTCCCACTTCACTTTAAATTCCAGATCATGAGTCTGGCCAACGACTTTGTTGCCAGCGATGCGCAAGGCGTTACCGTTGCTTATGTAAGGCAAAAGATGTTCAAGTTTATAGATGAGATCAATGTCTTCAACAACGAAAGTGAATCACAACTGGACTATAAAATCAAAGCCAATAAATGGATCGATTTTTCTGCTGCATACAATATCACCAATAATGAGGGTCGCGATGTAGGCAAAGTTGCGCGCAAAGGCTGGTCGTCTATGTGGAAAGCCAACTACGAGATTTTCTCTGAGACACAGGAATTGCAATACGTCATCCGGGAAGAAAATGGATGGATCAAAGTAGGCGACGCACTCTTTGGTGAAATTCCGATTCTCGGAATGTTCACCGGATATATGTTCAATCCATCTTACATTGTAAAAACCACCAGTGGTGAAGAAGTAATGCGATTAAAAAAAGAATCTTCCTTTACGGGAAGAAAATTTAACGTCACACAATTGAAACCTTTGAACGATCGCGAAAACGAAAAGCTTGTCCTTGGTCTGATGATGATGATACTTTTGGAGAGAAGAAGGGGATAATATCAACTTCCGTTGTGGCGAATTGAAAATTTTGGATAGTTTTGTTAAACTAAATCTTAATAACATGAAAAACTATCTCATTGTCCTCATGGCCTGCGTGGTGCTCGTTTGTTGCAAATCGCAGCGCATAATTCAAACATCTGCGGAGGCCACGCCACTTGACACCATCGCCGACCTTCAACTATTGTCCGAAAAAGGCCGGGCAGTTTACAAATCACCATCCGGCAAGTATTACGAAATGTACTTTGTACCGGATTCGACCGAATTCCTGGATTCCGGAATAACAGAATCCGCTGGAACACGAAGTATGGCATTGCGCGCCGCCGCTAACAGGCGTTGCGACCACGATGAGTTTGATGGCAAATACCGCAAAGAGGCCAAAACAACTATCCATGGTGGCACATACAAGAGATACACAACGTTGGCCAGATTCATGAATACTTTAAAAGACGATGATTTTATGGCTGGAGAACACGATCCGGCAATAACCACATCGAGTACAAGGGTAGTTGAAGAAAGTAAAAATGTACGCATTGTAAAGGCATATCTTTATGCTTATTCCAAACAAGCAGATGAAGACTATCACCTCATTTTTGGCACATCATCCAATCCGGAAACCGCGCGTTATTTCAATGCAGAAATCAGCGGCGTGCCCGCAGCAGGATCAGCCTCGCACGACGCCCTTCAGGAAGTATGGGATAATTTCATTTCTGATATTGGCGGCGAAAGTTGCAGCAGCGGCTACTATTTCTTTGATACACCACAACGAGCCGAACTCAAGGGGAGTTTGTTTTTCGACAAAGAACATTACAACGAAGATATCGGTCCTGCAACTGCCCGTCCATTGTCTGCATGGGAAATACATCCCATCACCTATTTGCGGTTTTATTGAGAAAGCGCCCGCAAAAAATTGGACGCCTGTTCCTGGGTGCCAAGAACAAATAATTTAGACCCTTCCACAATAAGCGTGTCGAGAGGCGGATTCACCATGTATTCGCCATTTGATTTTCGCATCCCGATTACATTGGCACCCACGTGGGTTTTTAAACAAATCTCGCGAATGCTTTTGTTTTGAAGTGAAGCAGGCAACTGATTGAAATGAACTTCTTCCAGGCGCACATCTATTCGACCCGTCATATAGTCTAAGAATTCCAGAACGTCAGGTTTGGTGATAAGCGCAGCCATGTGAGTACCACCAATTTTGTCTGGCATTATCACATTGTCGGCACCTGCTCGCTTCAATTTATTCTCAGAAGCATCATTGGAAGCGCGACTGATAATCTTTAAGGCTGGATTCATTTCGCGTGCAGTGAGCACAACAAAGACGTTGGCCGCATCATCCGGCAATGCGGCAATCAATCCCTTGGCTCGGTCAATACCTGCGTTTTTTAGCACCTCGTCTTCCGTTGCATTGCCTTCTACGAACAACACGGAATTCGTATCTCTGAACCCTTCGACGATGTGCTGATTATTCTCTACTACTACATAGCGCACATTTCCAGATTCGAGTTGCTGGCAAGCCTGTTTGCCATTGCGACCATAACCACATACAATGACGTGATCACGGAGTTTTGTAATTTCTGTATTCAATTGTAAGTGTTTAAAATGCATTCTGAATTCACCTTCGATGATAAATGAAGTAACAACTGTTATCGCATAGACATAGGTCGCAACACTCATCACGATCAATATACTTGTAAATATTTTTCCTCCTTCACTGAGAGGATGCACCTCACTAAATCCAACGGAAGCCACGGTAAGAATAGTCATGTATGCGGCGTCGAGGAAAGAATAATTTTCGATCCACATAAATCCGCTAACGCCAGTCAGAAACACACCAATCAACAACACAACCGCAATAATCAGTTTTCTGAAAACCCCGTAGGCCTTTAATATGGCAATGATACTTTTCACCAAAGCAAGATTAAGACAATTCGGAGAAAATGCAACATGTTCAGGGTCTGATAAAAATCCTTTCTCCAGCCGATATCCATCACCCAATTACTCAGACCACAATCGTTATTACCTTGCAACCAAAACAATTTGAGTATGTTGCGAACTCTGCTACTTGTTGCCTTTGTCCTATTTTCTCTTGATTCTACTTCACAGACATTCAGTTCTGTGGTGAATGATTTTGTGCCAGATGACGGCTCTATTCTGAATCTTTCAGTTGATGCAGATGGCCTCGCTGACGCGCTAAATGCGAACTCTGGCCTTGTGCAAGTATGCCTAAACATGGATCACACCTACACCAGTGACATGGAAGTGCGGCTTATTGCACCTGATGGCACTGCACTTTTACTCTTTTCGGGCATCGGGGGTGATGGAGATAATTTCACCAATTGTTGCCTGCGTTTTGATGCCTCTGAATTTGTTTCTACCCAGCCGGCACCTTTTACCGGCACCTACCTTCCAATGGGCAACATGGCTCAGATCAATAATAACCAGAATCCAAATGGAACATGGTATTTATCCGTACATGACACTTATCCAGAAGCCGACCAGGGCTTCCTCTACGACTGGAGTATTTCGTTTGAACCCAATGCGCCCGTTTATGAATTTCCATTCGAATCTACGTATCTGCCTATTGTTTTTATTTCAACGGGAGGGATTGAAATTCCTGATGAACCAAAGATTGAAGCCCACTTGCGCATCATTTATCATGGAACAAATATTCTGAATTTCATTACTGATACGGACTCACACTATGAAGGCGATGTATTGATAGAATTGCAGGGGTTCACAGGTCCTTATTACCCCAAAAAGAATTATGACTTTGATCTAATTGATTCGTTGAATCTCGAAATAGATGCAAGCTTGCTTGGCATGCCCGCAGAAAACGATTATAATCTGAAAGCAGAGTACCTCGATCCCACTTTGATGTATAACAATATCGCCTATTCCTTTGGTCGCAAAATGGATCGCTATGCGCCGAGGTTGCAGTATTGTGAAGTCATACTGAACGGAGATTACATCGGGGTATATTCTCTTACTGAAAAAATAAAACGAAGCGCTGAGCGCGTTGACATTGCCAAACTAACCCCTGAGGATATCAGTGGCAACGAGCTCACGGGCGGCTATATCATTGAGATGAATATCAATGGCGATCCTGGTGCATGGAATTCGCAATACCTGCCCATCAATTATGCGACTAACAACCTTCCTGTCGAATTTAAATTTGTGTATCCGCGTGCAAGTGAAATAATGCCAGAGCAGGCAGAATACATTCAAGCATTTGTAGACAGTTTCGAATACCTGATACATTCATCAAATTACGATGATCCGATGGAAGGTTATCGTTCCAAAATCGGTGTAGGTTCATTTATTGATTTTATGTTTGTCAATGAAATGAGTACGAATTATGATTCGTATGGTCGGAGCACATTTTTGTACAAGGAGAAAATTACCGATGGCAACAAATTGCATATTGGTCCGCCATGGGATTATGATCGCGGCTTTGCAACCATCGAAGGGTGGGTTTGGGAGCTCACACATCCGGGTTGGCCATTTCCCGATTGGTGGAGCATATTTGACTCGGACAGCACTTATGTAAATCAAGCCTGGTGCCGCTGGCAGGAGTTGCGTTCAGATGTTTGGAGTGATCAAGCCTTTTATGGATCACATCGATTCATTGGAAACGTATCTTTCAGAAGCGGCAGTTCGCAATTACCAGCGCTGGCCCGAACTTGGGGTAAACAACTGGCCTCAACAGGTAGAAGATCTTCGAAGCAGATTGCTTGCACGTCTGGCATGGATGGACGAAAATATTTCAGGCAATGGCCCGTGCATTCCCAATTTGACAAACAACTCAAGTAACACAGAAGAATTTGAGACGGATGTCTTTCCGGGATCTTGCTGGACAACGTTGGACGCAGACAACAACGGGCAATCGTGGTCTGGAAATATTCCAGTGACGGGATACAATAGCTCACATTGTGTATTGTCTTACAATCTTGGTGAGAATGGCGAAGACAATTACCTCGTTTCTCCCCAACTCACTCCACTGGAAGGCGAGCATCTCACGTGGTATGTTTCAACGGCATCAGAAAATGACCTGGAGCATTATCAGGTTTTGATTTCAACGACGGGCAATGATGTAGACGATTTTACTACTATTCTATTTGAAGAAACCGCAGCGGGAACTTTTTGGAATTATCGAGCTGTTGATTTAGCCAGCTATTGGGGTATGACCGTCCATATTGCATTCAGACACAATTCTTCGAATACAGGAATAATTCTAAAATTGGATGAGATACAATATCCTACTTGGACCAACGAAAATCAGGATTGCAGTGTGGCTGTTGCCGAAAATTTCGAAACTCCGATATTCATTTATCCCAATCCGGCGCATTCCAATCTCTATATTGGAAGATCAAATGACACACCCATCGACATCCTTCGCATATATGACGCGGCGGGTATTTTGGTATTGGAAGAAAAAATGTTTAGCAGTTCTCAAGTTGATATTTCTTCTTTGTGCACTGGCTACTACATGCTTCAGATTATTGCTGTTGACGGGATGCAGTTCGCATTTTCATTTATGAAAACGACTCCATAGTATTCACCATTGGCATTATGCAATTTACCACAGAGGACCAGAGTTCGCAGAGTAATTTCATGATGCAATTTGCAAACCCAATTGGGTATTATCCTTTGGATCTATGCGAAGCAAACGGTCATTCCTATTTAGGAAAAATTCAATTGTTTCATAAAAACCAGCTTGTTACAATTACCAAAATATTCGGTGTATAAAGAAGAAACTCTCAAAGTTCAGCCACCGAAACTTGCTTTTTATCATCCAAGGCTCAACATTTGGCATAAATATTACAACAAAATTCAGAAGGCGCTTTGCGGCTAACGCAAATTATGGGAATTAGTCTTTGCGCAACTCTGTGTGTTTCCTCTTCGTGATCTCAGCGGTTTCAAAAGTCCATTCACCATTCATCAATCCCTTTCCATATCATTGGAATTGTTTATTTAAATACCGGTAGTGGTAAATGACATTAATCAGTCTCGTTCCCAATCCAAATCATTGGATGACAACTTTTAACACCATCATATTTGGGAAGTAATGTTCTTCTCAAATGATGGAAAATTCCTGATGACAGTTGAAGCGAATAAAAAAAAGCGAAATTTTTCTTATTTAGAGTTCGCTGTCAGAAACAGAAATGGCAGAAAAGATTAAAACAAAGTACGACTATA
>JBJXFC010000298.1:0-16766 GCA_046153915.1 Flavobacteriales bacterium | reverse complement strand
GGTTTATCTTCATCAATCTGATTCCACCACCCAAGAGTAAAATCGCTTGTTTGTATGATGCCGTTTTCGAATCGAAATTGATGATCCTCGAATGCAGATTGTTTGGAGTAATCGATATAGGTTGTTTTAGCTACACCTCTTTCGAGTAAAAAATTGTCGAGATGAAATTTGCGCGTTTGTTCACTGGCTATTACCGAAGAATCAGTAATGATATATGCGTCGTCGCCAATAATGGTGGTAAGACAAATATGATTTCGAATAGCGTGTATACAACACAAATTTTGTTTTGAATCCTTTTCCCACCTAATCGCCTGTAAAGAAATTAGCAGCGCTGCAATTCCAATCGTGATCACAAGTGCGCGTTTTTTTTTCCAGAATAACCAATTGGTGAGTGTCCACATTAGTGCATAAAGTAAAATTACTTCAGGAATACCGGGCGCAAAACCCCGCAATGTGCTCATGGGCAAATGATCAAACCATTGAATAATGGAATTCATCCATGTTGTAATAGTCGAACTGATATTGGCAGCAACATCCGCTGCATGAGGTAACCAGCATACGATAAGGAATACAAGCCCTGCGTAGAGGAGGATGGTTGAAACGGGAATTACGATCAAATTGGAAAACAGAAAATAGACCGGAAACTGATGGAAGTAATAAATGCTAATGGGAAAAGTGGTTATTTGAGCAGCAAGGGTAACAGCCGATAATTGCCAGATTTTTTGCATCCACTTGTTAGACCACGGCAAGGCATCTGCAATTTTTTTCTGTAGCATAATAATTCCGAGAACTGCGAGGTAAGAAAGCTGAAATCCTAGTTCGGCAATCATCCGCGGATTCCAGCATAGCAGCAGAAAGGCAGAAATGCCGATGGTATTGTAACTGCTCGAGTTTCGCTCCCAGGTTTCGGCAATAATAAATGCTGTAAACATAAGTGCTGCTCGTAAAACGCTGGGTGAAAATCCCGTGACACCGGCATACAACCAAAGAATCGATGCGGGTATGAGAAATTTGAGCCATTTTTTGGATTTGCCTGGAAAAATCTTGCGCAACAATGGAGCCAGTACAACATAGATAAGCCCTACATGCAGGCCACTTACAGCAAGTATATGTATTGCTCCGGCTGATGCATATGCCTGCATCATATCCTGTTCGATGAATTCTGTTTTGCCAAGAATAAGTGCCGCAAGAACAGAAAATTCCTCCTTGCCGTCAACATGCGATCTGAATTTATCGATAAAGAATTCGCGCCACAACAGAAAATATCCGGAGAAGGAATGTGTTGTTGCCCGTTCGGCAAGAATCCATTCTGAGCTTTTCACGTAAGCCTGTCTGTAAATAAATCGATTTTCGAGGAACACTGCATAATCGAATTCCCCGGGATTGGCAGGTGGATTCAGTTTTTTCATCCGCGAAGAAATAGCTAGAATATCGTCTGGACCTATTTGTTGGCTCGCTGAGTCATTTTCAAGTGTGATAATTATTTTGCCCGAAGTAACGATTGGTTTTCCGGAGCGGTCAAGTCCAATAACTTCTGCTTCAACCCGAACAGTTTTTTCTCGCATTACGGGAACACTTGTTAATCGGGCCATCCAAAGATCATCTGGTCGGTATTGGCTCACATAATGCGATGGTGACAACAAAGGATCGTTTGTTGCATGGAGAATAACGCCAGCGCAAAACAGCAACGGAACCAGCGCAAGTCCGGGTGCAAAGCGATAAACAAAACGCCATCGACGTATGAAAATGTGTATGCAGAGATAAATGGCCAACAATGGCGCGATGACCAATAACCAAAATTGAAGAGCGGGATGAAAGACGTGATCAGCGGCGATTCCACACAGGAAAGGCAGCAATAATCGCAATCCGGGACTTTTTTTCCACTGGCGAAGCATTGAGAGAGAGTATTTTGATAAAACAGGAGTGCGACGAAATTAAGCATAATTCATAGCTTTTAGCATTTCATTGCATTCCAGGTGTTTATTGAAAGGGAATTCGATTCTACATTGCAGCCCTCACAACAAGAGAATTGAAGAAACTCTCAGTACTACTTCTAAAGTCCTACGTCGGTCCGTTTATCGTCACCCTGATGATTGCCATGTTCATTTTTGAAATGCAGTTTATTTGGGTATATCTGGATGAAATGATGGGCAAAGGGCTGGGGGTTTGGATAATTCTCAAACTGCTTTTTTTCGCATCGGCCAGGGTTGTCAATATGGCTCTGCCGCTGGCTATTCTTATGAGCAGCATTATGACTATGGGAGCGCTGGCCGAAAACAACGAGCTTACAGCGATGAAGAGTTCAGGAACATCCCTTTTGCGAATTCTTCGCCCACTCATTTTTTTCAGTGTAGGACTTTCGATCACTGCATTTGTTTTTGCCAATAATCTATGGCCTGTTGCCAATTTGAAGTTCAAAACCATTCTTTACAATGTGATGAAACAAAAACCATCACTGAGCCTCACGAATGGCGTGTTTTACAATGGAATCGATGGCATTGCAATTCGCGCAATGCAAAACAATCCTGAAACTGGAGAACTAAAAGATGTGCTCATTTACGATCACAGGGGTGGTCAGCGTGGCAACCGCACTGTAATTCGGGCAGAAAGCGGCTTGATGGAACAAACTTCCGACAAAAGATACCTGATTTTAACCTTGTTCAATGGGAATACCTATGACGAACAAAAGGAAAAAAAGAAGAAAAAACTCACCTATCCCAATCTCCACGGTTCATTCGAAAAAAATGTTTTGCGTATTGATTTGAGTTCGCTCGCATTCAGTGCAGACAACGAAGAGATGATGAAAAAGCCGGAGGAGTTGATGACCATTCCTCAATTGGATGAGGCTATCGATAGTTTGAGTCATACGTTGGATACAATTCAAAACCGCAATGCCAATATCATTTTAAAGCCTCTTCATCTGCGAAGAAACGAAGACCGGCTCCTGGTCGTCGAAAAACCTTTGTATGATCAACTTCGTGACACCGACAAAAAAAAGGCGTTGAAGGCGGCTATGGATCAATCGCGCAAAATGAAAGAATCTGTTTCCCGGCAGTTTGACGAATACAAGAATTTAAAGCGCAGGGTATCACGACACAAAATTGAGTGGCATCGTAAATTTTTTCTCGCTGTAGTGTGTCTGGTATTGTTTTTTGTTGGAGCACCACTTGGAGCCATCATTCGAAAAGGCGGACTGGGGATGCCTACTTTGATAGCACTTCTTATTTTTATTGTGTATCAATTGCTAACCATGGCGGGGGAAAACATGGCCAAAAATGGTATTGTTGAACCCTGGATTGGAATGTGGATCAGTACGGTAGTGTTTTTACCTCTGAGTTTTTGGATCACCTGGAAGGCAACTCGTGAAGCTACATTGCTGGATCGGGATGCTTATATCCGCAGATTCAACCGTATTTTTGAATTTTTACGATTGAGAAAAAAGCCTGTTGTATGAAAATTTTGCAACTATGCCTGAAACCACCATTGCCGGCGCGCGATGGCGGATGCATAGCGATGAATAATATCACCCAGGGCCTTTTGGCTGCTGGACACAAGGTAAAAATACTGACCATTTTTACCCAGAAACACGATTTCGATCCCGAAACACTTCCTCCTGCCTATCTCGAAGCAACAGGAATCGAGGGAGTATATGTGGATACAAGGATCAATGCAGTAGATGCATTCGCCAATTTTGTGACCAGTGATTCCTACAATATTTCCCGGTTTTTTAGTACCGATTATGATATCAAACTGACCAAATTGCTGCACAAGGAAGATTTTGATATCATCCATCTCGAGAGTTTATTTATGACCCCCTATCTGGGAACCATAAGACGGATATGTGACACCCCGATTGTTCTGCGTTCACACAACCTCGAATTTATTATCTGGGAAAAAATTGCACGCGGCACCCGCAATATTGCGAAGCGGGCTTACCTCAGTTATCTCAGTAAAAAATTACGGAATTACGAGTTGAGCATGTTGAACGAAGTGAGCGGTATTGCTGCCATAAGCGAAGAAGACAAAAGAAGGTTTTTGGACCTGGGTGTAAAGAAGCGTATTCGCACCATTCCATTTGGTGTAAATTTTCCGGATTATGCGTCGCAATCTCATGAGGAGGCAGAACTTGCACTTTTCCATCTCGGCGCTATGGATTGGGAGCCAAATCTCGAAGGCATCCTGTGGTTTCTGGAAGATATCTGGCCCCGCATTCATCAAACCTATCCCGACCTTCGGCTGTACCTTGGCGGACGAAACATGCCTGAGGAAATGATGAAAGCAAATTACCCCGGAGTAACCATGGTAGGCGAAGTGGAAAATGCTATGGAGTTTATCCGAAGTAAAGCCATCATGATTGTGCCATTGTTGAGCGCCGGTGGTATCCGGGTGAAAATAATCGAGGGGCTTGCTTTGGGAAAGGCTGTGATAAGCACCACCCTCGGAGCCGAAGGGCTGGATTGCACCAACGAAAAAAACATCATGCTTGCAGATCGGGCCGATGAGTGGGTAGAAGCAATAGGGAAATTGATCACCAACGATGCGTTGTTGAAGTCACTTTCAGAAACGGGAAGAGAGCATGCCATGGTTCATTTCGACAATGCCACGATTACACAATCGCTCGTGAATTTTTACAAAGAATTGCGCAAGGGATGAAGATTTTTTTTCTCGTCAGCCGGATTCCCTGGCCTTTAGAGAAAGGCGATAAACTCAGGGCTTACCATCAGCTCAGGTTGCTTGCTAAGAACAATGAGGTTCACCTCTGTTGCCTGAGTGACGAGAAAACTCATCCAGATGCATTGAGTCACTTGCAGGAAATAACGCCGCATGTAACCATCATCCGATTGAGTCAAATAAAAATACTATTCCGACTCATCATTGCAGCATTAAATGACAAGCCATTTCAGGTTCACTACTTCTATCAGGCAGCGGCGGCCAGAAAAATGCGCAAGCTTATTTATGCTGTAAAGCCCGATCATATTTATTGCCAGTTGGTGCGTACTTCCGAATATGTAAAACACCTGCACGAATTCAGGAAAACGATTGATTACATGGATGCCCTTAGTGCAGGTTATAAGCGCAGAGTGGGCTCTTCTGGTTGGTGGTTAAAACCGTTCGTTCGCGAAGAATCAAAACGATTGCTGGCTTATGAGAATCTCATCTACGAATATTTTGATCATCATACCATCATCAGTGAACAGGACCGTGATCTCATCATGCATCCCGGACGCAATAAAATCGAGATTGTACCGAATGGAGTGGACCGTGAATTTTTTAAGCCGTTTCCGCATAATAAGAAATACGACTTGGTATTTACGGGCAACATGAGTTATCCACCCAACATCGAATGCGCCAAAGTACTGGTAGAACAAATTATGCCATGGATATGGAAAAGCAGGCCGCAAACAAATTTGCTGCTGGCAGGGGCAACGCCTGATGCCGCAGTAAATGAACTTGCATCGGAGCGTGTGCATGTGAGCGGTTGGATGAATGATATCCGCGAGGCGTATGCTTCATCACGGGTTTTTATTGCGCCTATGCGCAGCGGAAGCGGACTTCAGAATAAATTGCTGGAGGCCATGAGTATGGAGATGCCATCGATAACAACTGCTTTGGCATCAAATGCTCTCGGTTTTGTCAAAAGTGATGCATGGCTGGTTGGCGAGTCAGATGAAGAACTGGCAGAGATGGCTATTGCATTACTTGGTGATGAAATACGCGCCGATGAACTTGGAAAAAACGGCCGAAAGTTTATCACAGATCACTTCAGTTGGGAGAAAAGTGATGCAATTTTGCATTTGCTCATGGCGAAGTAAACACGATCAAAAATTAACCTTCGAAGGTAAATGAAAGAACAAAAGTTCTTGTTCTCAGTCGGGCAATAGGATCTGCAAATTGATTGACCTCATGGATCAATACATCCTTCATTCCGAAGGCTGTTTTTAATTCAATTCCAAATTTGAAATAAGGCAGAAAAAAGTCGAAACCTCCACCAGCATCAATGCTCGCATCGCGGTCTTGCAGTTTTACCACAATGTTGCCGGCAACTGCCGAACTAACATCTTTTTGCGATTGCATATCCAGTCCGAGTTTACCTCCGATGAGCGCGTACGCCGAGAAATTGTTGACACGATTGGTGCGCAGTTTAAGCAGCAAAGGAAATTCCAGCCACACCGATTCTGTTCTTTTGAGGAAAGTTTCAGTAGTACCATCCGATTTTAAAAAACGATAATTCAATCCGCGATCCTGGAATGAGAGGCCCGGAATAAAACGAAGATTTACATTTTTGATGGGATTGAATGATGCGAGCAACGCAAGATTAAAGCCCGCCTGTGGCACATTGTCAATACCCAACAATGAGTCCTGAAAAGTAAAATCGGGTTTATAATCGATGAAGAAAGAAGATTGATTGTACGAAAGCAAAAAGCCGAAATGGTACATCCGGTTATCGAAATTGCCCAGGTTTTCATGTCCTTTGATTTTTTGCGCATTCGAAACAACAGTGCAAAGCAGCAGGAGTATGGCGGCTATGAAAGTAATTCGAAGGTGGTATCTCATTCAATCGGTTGTTGTTTGGCCGATAACGGATTTTGCGAGCAATATTGCTCAAATTCGTTTCGCAAACATGCGGTAGAAAAAGGTTGCAAGCAAGGAATAACACAAACTCACGGAGGTGAGAGCGAGCAGTCCAAGTGACAATTGCATTTTGACAGTTACAAATTTCTCAACGTTTTCGTTGTTTTTCTGAGATAGAATCTCGCGGGTTGCGTCCTTCAATTCGGGATGTTCTCCTTTGAAGGCATTCAAGCCATCGTCTGTTGAGATCATTTCGTTGAAACCAGTGATTCGTGTATCGCGAATGTAAGCAAGGTCTTGCGGACAAAGAACAGCGTAGTACAATCCCATTGCGACCACCGATCCTATAACGTATTTCATGGCCTGTTTCATACAAACTTTAAAATCGGCGAAGAAAGTGGTCGAAAGTCCGGGTTCTTGTTTGTATACATAATAGATGGCTACAAAAACCAGAATTACGATGAGCAAAACATTGCTGAGTACTCCGAAAGTATGCGCATTTTCGACCGACATTCCAACGAATTGCCTCACGATGTACCTCGCGGCCAGCCACATTGCGGCCATTGTCCAGGGCAACCACTTCATGCTTGGATAAAATTAAGAGTTCATAGAAACCAAAAACTCTTCATTGTTTTTGGTTTTTTCGATGCGGTCTTTTACAAATTCCATGGCCTCCACAGGATTCATATCGGCCAGATGGCGTCTCAGAATCCACATTCTTTGAAGGGTATCGCGGTCTACCATCAAATCTTCTTTACGAGTGCCAGAAGCGAGAATATCAATGGCTGGGAAAATACGGCGATTGGAAATACGTCTATCAAGTTGCAACTCCATGTTGCCGGTTCCTTTGAATTCTTCGAAGATAACCTCGTCCATTTTGGAACCAGTATCTACGAGTGCAGTTGCGATAATGGACAAAGATCCGCCGTTTTCAATTTTGCGCGCAGCACCAAAGAATCGTTTTGGTTTCTCAAGCGCATTGGCTTCCACTCCACCACTTAACACTTTACCACTGCTTGGAGCCACTGTGTTGTAGGCACGTGCAAGGCGTGTAATTGAATCGAGCAAAATGCATACATCGTGTCCGCATTCTACAAGTCGCTTGGCTTTTTCAAGAACGATATTGGCAATCTTTACGTGGCGTTCTGCGGGTTCATCAAAAGTGCTTGCAACAACTTCAGCTCTCACACTTCGTTTCATATCTGTAACCTCTTCAGGCCGCTCGTCTACAAGCAAAACAATGAGATAGGTTTCGGGGTGATTTTTAGCAATGGCATTGGCCACATCTTTCAACAGGGTCGTTTTACCTGTTTTGGGCTGTGACACGAGCATTCCGCGTTGACCTTTGCCGATAGGGGCGAAGAGGTCCATGATGCGCATGCTGATATTGTTGTTATTATCAGAAATATGGAATCGTTCGTATGGGAAAAGTGGGGTAAGGAATTTGAATGGAACACGGTCGCGCACAAAAGCTGGGTCGCGTCCATTTATAATATCTACGCGGATCAGCGGGAAGTACTTTTCACCTTCACGTGGCGGGCGGATGGCTCCCCGAACGGTATCACCAGTGAGCAAACCATACAATTTGATTTGTTGCTGCGAAACGTATACGTCATCCGGAGAGTTGAGATAATTAAAATCCGGTGATCTCAGAAATCCAAAACCATCTGGCATTATTTCGAGAACCCCTTCGGCAATTACGATTCCGTCAAAATTGTATCCATGTTCGTCGGCTTGTCCGCGTTTTGCACGATCTGGACGAAAGACATTTGGCGTATTTTGACTTTGTTGCTGTTGGTTGCCTTGGTTTGGATGCTGTGGACGTTCCTGATTGCCTTGTGGTTGTGGGCGTTCCTGATTGCCTTGTTGCTGAGGACGATCTTGATTGCCCTGTTGTTGTGGGCGTTCCTGATTGCCTTGTTGCTGCGGACGATCTTGATTGCCCTGCAGTTGTGGACGATCCTGATTACCTTGTTGTTGCGGGCGATCCTGGTTGCGGCGATCGCGGAAATTCAGTTGTCGTGGGCCGTTGTTGTCCTGATTTTGTGCTCCGTGATTTCCGTTGGGTTGCTCTCCCTGAGGCTGATCACCATTGGATTGCTGATCTTGATTTGATGATGCAGCGTTATTTCCACCTTCAAACAAATCGGGCTGACCGGAAGAAGGCATTGGAGCGCCTTCTTGTGCAGGTTTTTTAAAGCGTTCGCGTTTTTTCTTGCCACCATCATCCTGCTGCTCACCTGTATTTGTATCACTCGATTCTGGAGCCGGAGCAGCTTCAGTCGGAGCAGCGGCTTCGTTCTGAATGCGTTGCTCGTCCAGTATTTTATACACGAGGTCTTGCTTTTTGAGCTTGTCGGTTTGGGTGATTCCCAATTTGTCGGCAACCGCTTTTAATTCGGCTACCTTCATACCATTCAATTCCAGAAGGTTATACATGAAAATAAATTATGCGTTTTTTGTAGATAAAGCTTTGATAATGAATCAAGAAAATTAAAACACCGATAGGGAGAAAATAGACTTTGCCCGAATGAGCGCTGCAAGTGTACACACTATTTCTGCTTTCCAAATGATATTTTCAGGGAATTTGCCCACAGAACTCAATTTATTTTGAAAATAAATAATCTAAAACTTGCTATTTTGATAGAATCATCTATCTTTGGAAAACTTTACGAAAAGTATTTTTTCGAAAAAGCACAATAAACACATTTTGAATTGCGTTCTAAGGCGTAATTCCTATAACAAAAACACGCGAATCCCTATAAGGTCACTTTACTCTAGTTCTTTTTTCTAACCAATCAGAACCCTAAAAGAGGAGGTAACCATGCGTGTTCAACAAATGACCGACCGTCAACTGGTCGATTCGTACTCACACCAACACAATGATGCAGCATTCGAAGAATTGCTCATGCGCTATAAAAGCCGCGTGTTTGGTAAAATCATGATGTATGTAAAAGACCGGGCCATCGCTGAAGACATTTTTCAGGATACCTTTGTGAGAGCCATCAATGCTCTCAAAGACGGTCATTATTATGAGGATGGAAAATTCAGTGCCTGGATTGTGCGTATTGCCCACAATCTCTGCATCGACTATTTCCGAGGCAAGAAAAAAATGCCTGTAACGCGCGCCAAGGATGACTATGATCCCTTCGATTACATCCAAAATGGCGACCTCAATACCGAGGAGTCTACTGTAAATCATGAAGTTATGGCCGATGCAAAACGCCTTATCGCATTCCTTCCACAGGAGCAGCGTGAGATCGTGATGATGCGCCTCTACTATGATATGAGCTTCAAAGAAATATCTGAACAACTGGATATCAGTATCAATACTGCACTTGGTCGCATGCGATATGCATTGATCAACCTGCGAAAATTAATCGAAAAACACCAGTTGGAGATGAGTCTCTCGTAAACCTTGTAAGCGGTTTATTGGGACCCCGGTCAAATGACCGGGGTTTTTTCGTGAAAATTTTTGGATAATACAATAATTGGACAATTTGAAGGTTATTCCTTCCACAAACCAATTTTTATCGCCGATGGCCCACTTTACACTTGAAGATTTATTGAATTTCACCCAAAAAGAAAAAGAGATGGTTCAAGACATTACATCCATCAAAGAGCAAGAGCAGAGACTCGAGCCTGGAGCAGAATCCATCCGAAACATTCTGGCATACAACAAAGCCATGAGTGTGCGGAAAAGTGAATTCCTCCCGTCTATTCGATTAATGCTCAATTAAGTTATTGTATCGCATTGTTTTTCAAAGCCCCCGAACACCACGGGGGTTTTGTTGTTTTATTCCGGTCGAATGGTGTTTCTTTGACAAAAAATTTACCGATGAGAATAGCCTTAGCAACAATTTTGATACTCTTATCCATTTGCTCATTTTCCCAGGATCGTGAGCGCGAAATTCAAACACGAATAGGCTATGGGATCACGGCATATCGAACCGATGTAAAATACACATACTCTAATGATAGCACTCTTGTTGAAGAAACGGATACCGACAGTGCTGTGGCGAGTGTGATTCCCATCGAATTCCGATATGAATTGCATCCGCGTTTTAATTTGGGTCTGGATATGCGGTTTGGAAAATACCTCTATGATAAGAATGACGACAATACAGGTAAAAGCAATCGGTTTTCCAGCTTCGGTTTGGGATTGGAAGGAGTGATTGTGAGTAAACCCGCTTTCAGATGGTATGGCGGATTGACATTTTCTGGAATTAACCTCGAAATTGAAGATCGTGTGGAATCCGGAAATGTGTTTTACGCAGAGAAATTCATCTGGAAGGGAAGTGGTACCCGGTTTTATTCCGGCATAACCTGGTTCATTTTGGATGGTCCGGTAGGATTGAATTTTCTCTTCGGTTACGATACACGTTCTATGAATTTGAAAGAATACACCCGTGACGGAAGTTCGCAGGATCTTACAGACGTCAGTGGTAAACTCAAGGTAAATGGACCTGAGTTTATTGGAGGAATAGTGTTGAGACTTAAACGATAAAAAATAGCCAACAGGCGTCATTTTAGATGAATACATTAAGAATAGGAATTGTGTGTTATCCCACCTTTGGAGGTAGCGGAGTTGTTGCAACAGAATTGGGAAAAGCACTTGCAGACAAGGGGCACCAGATTCACTTTATTACATACAGTCAGCCTGTGAGGCTTGGATCAGCAAGAGCCAACATCCGATACCACGAAGTCAATGTGAGCGACTACCCATTGTTTCTTTATCCTCCTTATGAGACCGTGCTCGCAAGTAAAATGGTTGACGTGGCCAAGTACGAAAAACTGGATTTGCTCCATGTGCATTATGCTATTCCGCATGCCTCTGCAGCCATCACTGCCAAGCAAGTATTGGCAGAGGAAGGAATACATCTGCCGGTTATTACAACATTGCACGGAACGGATATCACGTTGCTTGGTAAAGATTCTTCGTTCGAACCAGTCATTTCTTTTGCTATCAACAAAAGTGACGTTGTAACTGCGGTAAGTAATAGTCTGAAAAACGACACCTACAAATTGTTTGGCATCAACCGCGATATTGAAGTAATTCCCAATTTTATCAATGCGGCGAAGATGGAATTTCCAGATAAAGACAACCTTAGAAAAGAGTATGCATTGCCTGAAGAAAAAGTGGTTGTACACATATCAAATTTCCGTCCCGTAAAGCGGATCATAGATGTGATAGAAACCTTTGCACGCGTTTATAAAGATGTAAAGTCCAAATTGATTCTGGTGGGAGATGGACCGGAAAGGAGCCGCGCAGAACATTTGTGCCGCGAATTGAACTTGTGTGATCAGATATTATTTATGGGCAATGTGAAAAATCCATTGGAGATACTGAGTATTGCCGATGTTTTTCTGTTGCCGTCCGAATCAGAAAGTTTTGGATTGGCGGCATTGGAAGCGATGGCTTGCGGTGTCCCGGTTATTTCAACCAACACCGGTGGCTTACCCGAAGTAAATCGCCATGGAGTAACTGGCATGATGAGCAATGTAGGAGATGTAGAAGACATGGCGCGCAATCTCAAATTTCTTTTGGAGGATGATAAACGCATTGAAAAATTCAGAAAAAATGCGCTGATGCGTGCCGGAGATTTTTCATTGGATAAAATTCTACCGATGTATGAAAATTTGTATAACTCTGTATTGACGACAGCATGAATGAATCGGCCCCGCGTTTTATTGGCGAGCGCATTACCATAGAAAAATCGAAAGAACAAATGGTTGTCACCATCAGGCAACAAGTAACGCGCTGGCAGGAAACACTCTTGATTTCGTGGATAATGGCCTGGACATTTTGCGGAGCGTTTTTCATCTATTATTTTATCATGGCAGGCGAAGATGTGGGTCAACGAGTTTTCTTCGGCTGTTTCACTGCTGCCTGGTTTTATTTTGAATGGCGTGTCACAAAGGCGTTTTTATGGCGCAGAAAGGGACGAGAAATTCTCACTTTTCGAGAGGGCAAATTGTATATCAAAAATGCCATTGGCAACACTGGTAAAACAGAGGAGTTTGCCTATCACTCAATTTTTAAGCTCGGATTGATCAAAAAAGACACAACATCGTTTCTGTCATTTCTCGATGATAGTTTTTGGGTCATTGGAGGCGATAGAGTAGGTTTTAGTTATTCGGGAACCAAAATACAATTGGGAAAACACCTGGAATTAAAAGAAGCTGAAAGGTTGATCCGGGTAATTGAAAGTGGACTGAAGGAATTCAAATAATTCCGAAATGTGCAGTAGAATTCTAATGCGGATTTTGGGATAAATCAGCCTTCCAGAAACTCCACGAGGTACTCCAAAGCCAATTCATAACCAATTAATCCGAATCCGCTAATTACTCCTGCACAATTTGCAGCGGTGAGCGAATGATGCCTGAATTCTTCGCGCTTGTGAATGTTGGTGATATGCACCTCGACTACAGGCGTTTTGATTGCTGCAATGGCGTCTGCAATAGCGACGCTGGTATGGCTATAACCACCGGGATTCATAATTATTCCGTCAAACGAGAAGCCGGTTTCATGCAATTTGTTAATCAACTCACCCTCTATATTGCTCTGATAATATCCCAGGTGAATGTCGGAGAAAGATTTTTTCAACGCACTGAAATACGTTTCGAAATCCTGAAATCCATATGTTTCAGGTTCTCGTTTGCCCAATAAATTCAGGTTGGGACCATTGATAATAACGATGCGTTTACTCATACAGGAAAAGGATCAATACGTCGACTTCAATGTTTCCTGTTTCCAGATGGTTTCCGTGATGCTTTTGCCGTCTTTGAAGTAATATATCCCGGTTTTTGAAACTACCTTTTTATAGTAATTCACTTTGTTGCCTACTTTCACAATACGCTCGGTCACTGTCTTATTTCCCTGCTTGTAGGAGTTCTCAGAAACTCCTTCTGGCAATTCTTCAGTGCCCGGCACAGGTTTAATGGAATCCGGATCTTTGGGTTTGCCAGATTCTTTGTTGATAGACTCCTTGCGTTTGTCATAGCGTTTATTGGCAGATTCAACATCGCTTTTTAAGGCTTCGTATTCCATTTGCTCGCGCTTCTCTTCAATGGCCTTCGCATTTTCTTCCGTTTTGTCTTTGCCTTCACCAAGTGTAAGGTGGGCCTCTGCCTTTTTATCAATCTTTTGTTGTGTGCCTGCGATGCGTTCCTCTGAAGCCGTGCGATTGTCTGTTGCTGCAATTTCAAACACCTCCATCTTCTCTTCCAGTTTGTGCTGGTTGGCCTGGCGCGTTTCTTCACCGGCATAGGTCATGGCTTTTAATTCTTCCATGCGCTCTTCTGCCTTGATGTTGTTATCCGTAACCCGGGCATTTCCTTTCTCAATAAATTCTCCTTTTTGGGCTGTATAAACTTCTTTTTTGTCCTCCATGTCTTCCACCTTGGCAATCCGATTGCGGTCGTTTTGTGGAAGTGAAGTTTTAAATTCCTCCTTGATTGCCAGGTCTTCAGAAGTTTGTTGTTGACGCAATTCACTGCGGTCCTTATAGTCGGTAAAATCTTCCTGAATCGCTTCTTTTTTCTTCTCCATATCAGAGGAATTGCGGTTGTTCCAACTGATTCCTTTTTCTTCAAGGTCTTTTTTAGTTTCTACCTTGGCATCAATAATTTCTTCGCGGGCAGCGATTTGTTCATTTTGTTTTTTCTGTTCCGAAAGTTCGAGGTTAATGGCACCCATTTCTTTTTTCTGCACTTCTGTATAGCGTGCTTGTCGCTCCTTCTGCAGCGCATCTTCATAGTAGTGTTCAACTTCCATTTCTGCCGCAGCATCTGCATTTCCTTCCCAATTGCGTTCTTTTTTGCTGTCAATCAGTTTTTGATTTTCAGCTACACGGGCTTCTTCAAGTTCGGCCCAGCGGCGTTCGCGGTCCTCCTGAGCTTGCCTTAAAAGCGCCGCCTTATCTCCTTCTTCGGTTGAGACTTCAGCAGCACGTGCGCGGCGCAAACTGTCTTCTTCTGCCTTACGACGCTCGCGTTCAAGGCGGGCTTCATCTTCGCCTACAAGAAGGTCAATACGTTGAAGGCGCTGTTTGGGATATTGAGCCTCCGGTTTTACTTCGAGAGCGGCAGTGTATTCAGCTCTGGCCTCATTCCATTTTTCCTGACCAAAGAATGCATCGGCTTTGCCAACGTGTTCATTGTACTCTCGTTCTATGCGCTCGCGCTCACCATCGGCAGCGGATACAGCGCTTTCTTCATCGGCTTTCTTTTTGCGATCTGCAATCAGTTTTTCGATCTCATCGATTTTTTTCTTCGGCAAGTCTTCTTCCGGCTTTATAGAAGATGCGTCTTTGTAAGATTTTAATGCAAGGTCCAATTTATCTGCTTCGAAATTCTCTTTCCCCGACGTGAGTTTTGCCTGGTATTCGGCCTCGCGTTTCTGTCGTGTGGCTTCATCGGCCAGCATATCGTCTAAGGCGCGCTGTGCTTTCAGAATCTGATCTTTGGGATGAGATTCCTGGGGCATCATTGCAGAAGCTTCTTTGTATTTTTCAATACACACCGCATAATCTTTGTTGTTGAACTTGGCATCTGCGTCTGCAACTATCTTGTCGTACTCAACTCTTTTGCCAGCTCTTTTCTCTTCTTCTTCAATCTTCGCCAGCATGTCCTTGGGCAATTGCTCTGCCGGTTTTAGTTTGCCTGCTTCGGTGTATTTGGAGCGCGCATCTTTCCAGCTTTTGGCTTTGAAAGCGATTTCACCTTCGTCGATAAATTTTTTGTATTTGGCTTCCAATTCTTTGCCCGCGTTCGCTTCTGCTTCTTTTCGCTTAGCCTCAGCCAGTTTTGAAACAGCAGGTTCGCGGTCCTTGATGAGTTTCAACGCGTCAGAATATTTGGCAACGGCATCGGTGTATTTTTCTTCAATCATTTTTGAATCACCGGCCTTCACCAATTCCTCAAATTGCTTCTCAAGTTTCCCAAGATTCTTAGCCAATTCTTCCAGGCGTTTTAGTTCTTCATCAATGATCTCTTGTCTGCGTTCGGTATAGTCAAAATCAAAAATGATAGCATTGGTTTCAGAATCAAATGCCGCTTTGGCCATGGGTTCAGAGAGAATGTCCAGATTGAACCCTTCTGGCGCCTCAAACAAAAAACCATCGATATTGCTTTCGAATCCACCTGCACGGTCTTCAGCCGGAATATTGCGGGTATCAATGCGAATGATTTTGGAAGCATAACCGCCCTTCGAAAACTTGATGTCATAGTTCGATCCAAGAGGCATTTTAAATTCATACTTCCCGGTACTGCCCGCTTCGTATGTATCGAACAACGTGCCGTCTTTAAAAACCTGCACGGTGCAATTGTCCAGTTTCTTTTTTGTGCTTTCGTCTTTCAGTTGCCCATACACACTCAATGTTTCGTTTTGAGCGAAAGAAGAAAAAGCAAAGCTGGTCAGAGTCAGGATAAAAAGGTATGTCAGATTTTTCCGGAACATGTATTTTCTCTTTTCAGGTGGTTTAAAGAAGCCTTGCAGGGTCTTCTTTTGGTTCATGGCAAAAGACATCCGATGTCACCTGCCAAAATCAATAAAACGTAAAAATAGGAAAAATTGTTATATAAGGTGTGAAATGACTTGAAACTTAGTGCGTATCAGGTTCAAGACCAGTTTCACGCGTCCATTCGAGCGGAGTCATATCGCGCCATTTTTCGCCCGTTGCAGGAATGATTTCAGCGTAATACGTGTGGTTTTTATCGGCTGATTTCCGGAAAACTTTGGATCCTTCACCCTTTTTAATCGTCACTTCGGTAATAGTCTTATTACCAATCATATAAGTTCTTTCATCGAGTACAATTGGCTTTTCGGGCTCAACTTTTTCTTTGGTCGTAGTTCTTATATCTCTGGTTTTCTCAGCGTGGTCCATCGAGCGACCCATGGCATCCATCTGGCGTTCATCCAATTGCTCTTTGTTCTGAATTCTGAAACTGTTGATTTTCATCCATTTGCTGCGAAGACGTTCAACATCTTTGGAGGTATGCCCCGTTTTTTTCGCTTCAGGTGCGCGATCGAACACTTTGGGTTCGAGTTTGGCAACGGGTTCAGTGCTGAGGGCCATCAATCCAAGAGCTTTTTCAATCTGATCCTTGGGATATTGTTCCTCTGCCAACAATTCAAGTGCAGATTTATAGGAGTCAACAGCGGTCTGGTATTGTTTGGTGCGCATGTCGTT
>JBJXFC010000337.1:0-2948 GCA_046153915.1 Flavobacteriales bacterium | reverse complement strand
GGCGATTCGCTCACATTTAAAATGCCCTGCGGTGGGTTGCAATATGAAGTTGTCCAAAAGCGCGAGAAACGCAAGACTGGCAAACTTCGTACTAAAATGGGCTGGGTGAGGAGTGTATCGACGGATGTGAGGGTGGAAATTAAAGAAGAGGAATTGGAGTGAGCTATTGGATCCATTTCTTTTCCATTGGTCGGGTTTATTCAGGCAGCGTTAATTTGTTGAAGTGTTTCTTACAGTAGATTGCCTTTAGAAGAGGTGATTTAAAATCTCTTCGCACCTTTCCCAAACCCAATCCATGAAAGAATGAAACACACTTTTATCCTCACTTTGATTTTGTGCCTATCGAACTCTGTGGTATTTACACAAACCGAATACTTAGGCAAACTCAATCCGGATATCGCTCAATTCACCAAATACGACAGCATTCCCGGAATTAAATGGATTTCAGTAATTCCTGAATTTTCGACGTTTGATAGTCCGGGCAACAGGTATTTTTTTCGTGGTGCTGATCAGAATTTCAATATTTATTTTCTTACTATGGATGCTCTCACCGGTGAAGTGCTCCATCAAGTGCCTTATCCTGAATTTCCCAATCTCCAAAGCAATCTAGTGGAGTTGAGGTATTGTGAGGCCGATGGAAAAATATATGGATTGCATTGGGATGCCGATTTAGCCAAAGAATACCTCGCTACTCTCGATGAAACAACGGGTGAATTTTCCATAGTTGAAGAAATTCCTGATGTTGAATATGTAGGCATTGGTCTTACCGCTTTTGATCAAATAAATGCTCGTTTTATTTTCACAGGAATCGCAGGTGATACCGTACGTCTGTACACGTTGGATACGTCGGGCAATATCCTCTTCAATCCAATTGCCCCAAGTGGAAATGGTGTTAACACCTGGGCGCATTTCTTTAATAATGCAGAACAAGTTATCTATTGCATCTACATAACAGATGACGGTGATTCGAAATATTTCGCCACCATGGAGCCTTCAACAGCAGAAGTAACCACCTTGTTTCCTCTTGTAGGATGTGGTGGATTCTCATTTGGACTTTCTGCTTATTGCGAATTGACCAATGCGTATACATTCGTTGGTTCGAATACCGAAGGAAATGCTGCGTTGTTTGTTGCTGACCTTACAAGTGAAACGTATTTCGTGGCCGACTACTGGCTCCCTCAGGATTTGAGTGCGGGCGACAACATCATCGAATTTGAATACGACCAGAATTCTGGAGAACTATACGCATTGCATTGGGAAGTGTCTACGCCAGTTTCAAACGTCGAGAATAATGTGCTGGAAGAAATATTGATTTACCCGAATCCTGCAAATGACAGAATTTACATTCAAACGAATCGTTCCATAGGCAGCATGCGGGTACAGGTATGGGATATGACGGGGAGAGCAGTTATCCAGACGAAACTTACAAGCGCTATATCCGGAATTGATATTGCCAACCTCCCTACTGGAGTGTACAATTTGGAATTTTATGATGATTCCAATTTTCGGTTGACCAAAAAGATTGTAGTGAATTGAACCATCGTGAATCGTTGCGAAGCCGATGGGACGCAGCATTTATTTCCCTCGTTTCACTGCCCGCATAAAATTCTTCCAGGCCGAAGGATCGAGCAGATTTCCGCCGCTTACAATGCCGCCGCCGCTTGTACGAGCAGTCAATGTTGCCTGTTCTATTTCAGCACCACGATCTGCTACTTCATAAAGTCCATCGTATTCGGATGCACTCTCACTTCCGCGACTAAATTTGACATACCGATCTCCCGGTAAATCAAGCGCCAGCAATTCTTTAGTGAGCAAATGAGGCGCTGGATAAGGCATAATTGTAACGGTTGGTAGGGTATAGGATGTATCTTCTTCCATCCATTGCACTATAGAAATATGCGATTGTGTGGTGTCGTTTGGAATGATATACGATGAACGAACCAGACCAGTACACAGAAAATTGAGAGTATCGCCAGCTTGCATCGGCAAGGTGAAATAACCAGAATAATCCGAATAGGTTCCTCTGTGATCACTGCTTCTGTAAACGGTAACAAATGGAACCGGATACAAAGAGTCCGATACCACAACGATTCCACTAACCTGCATCACATGATTGGATTGTGCATGCAATTGCAAACATCCAAAAATCATTATACTCAAATACAGGACTTTTTTCATCAGCGTCAAATGTAATTCGAGGTAAGGACGAACAACCTTACATTTTGTTATGAATTCCCCCGATTATTTTACAAGTTTAGCCTAAATTAACGAACAAGAGGGTGGAAATGAGGGGTTTTTTTATGGGTCGCTCTGCGATTTGTGTTGCTCCGCGACGGTGGTTTAACCGCAGAGCCCGCAGAGGAAAGTCACGCACCAGAAGCAGAACTCCTTCGTCGTTCGCTTCGGTGCGGGCAAAGGGTTGGGTGATGAGGGTTTAGGAAGTTGAGAGCGCAGAGCATCGCTGCGCGATGGGTTGCGGGGGAGTTGCTTCGCAATGAGTTTCAGAGTTGCTGTGAAAAAGTAGTCATCAATCCCAGGCGTCTTAAAAACGAAGACGGAATTGACGGATCATCTTGTTCAGTGCAATTTCTTCTTCGAAGGCGATTGCCCGCCTCTCAGAATGGAGAGGCACGCTGCCTTCCAAAAGCAAATGGAAACAAAAACTCTTCGCAAATATTGGTACAACTTAGTCTGCGGAATTAGGCAGCGGGTGAGGCGAGGGGGCGGGGTCGCTCCGCGACGGTGGTTTAACCGCAATGTGAAGTAAAGGAAATCAAAATTGAAATCGAACTGATAAAACTTTACAAGATGCCTCTGTGCTTCCCTTTAGTTTGCATTTTATTTAATTCGCGAGCTAATTCACTTCCACAAGAAACAGGGGGAATCATTGTGCGCCAAAGGTTTTCAGGCCTAAGCAGAGATTTTGACCCCTGTTTCTTCTGAGTGTC
>JBJXFC010000336.1:0-8884 GCA_046153915.1 Flavobacteriales bacterium | reverse complement strand
TCACTGCTTCTGACAACTGCGACAACAATGTAACCGTTGTTCAGGTGCCTGCTGCCGGTACTATCATTTTCGCCAACACCCTGGTAACTGTTACTGCTACCGACGACTCTGGTAACACCGTGTCTTGTTCATTCGATGTAACTCCTAGCGACGTCACTGCACCTTGGATTACTGGTTGTCCGGCGAACTTTGATGAATCTGTTGATACAGGTTGCGGATTTACAATCCCTGATTATATATCAACTTTGAATATTACGGTTTCTGATAACTGCGATCCAAATGCATTCATGTTGCAGAACCCTGCTCCAGGAACTGTGGTTTTCGCAGACCAGATTATCAATGTCACTGCATTCGATGATCAAGGAAATATGTCGGTGTGTGCGTGGACTATCCACCTCATTGACACCAGCAATCCAATCATAGTAAACTGCGCACCAGATCAAATTGTGTCTGCTGATGCAAACTGTGAATTCGCCATGATTGACTATACCGGATTGGTTGTAGCAAATGACAACTGTGATGCCAACCTCACTTATGTGCAAAACCCTGCCGTGGGAACCATAATTGCTGGTGGTGCTTCTGTTACCATCACGGTTACTGACGATGCCGGTAACAGCACTACATGCACATTTAATGTAAGTGTGAATGATGATACTGATCCAATTATTGTGACTTGCGCTCCAGATGTTACCGAGCAGGTTGATTCAAGCTGTGAATTCGGTTTGTTAGACTATACAAACTTAATTGTGGCCAATGACAACTGTGATCCGACACTTACTTATACTCAGGATCCAATTGCCGGAACCATCTACAATGGTCATGCAACTGTGATTCCTATTACAATTACTGTCACTGATGATAATGGCAACTTCACAACATGTAGCTTCAATGTGACTTTGGAAGACAGCATTAATCCAACAATTGTATGCCCTGCCGATATTACAGTGAACAACGATCTGGGATTGTGCAGCGCTTTAGTCGTTGTTCAGGCTCCGGTTGTTGCAGACAACTGTCAGGTAGTAAGTGTAGTGAATGACTATAACAATACCAACGATGCTTCAGGTGTATACAATCAAGGTGTTACTACAATCAATTGGATTGTAACCGACATCAATGGAAATACCGCATCATGCACGATGACAGTCACGGTGAATGATAACGAACAACCAGTGATTACTTGTCCTGCGGATATCACCGTAAACAACGACGCTGGTTCCTGCGATGCTTTTGTAACTGTATCTGCTATTGCAAATACAGACAACTGTGCGGTTGCAACGGTGGTAAATGATTACACCGGTACTGCTGATGCAAGCGCTACATATCCTGTTGGAACTACACTGGTAACATGGACTGTGACCGATGTTCATGGTAACTTCTCTGAGTGTGTGCAAACAATCGTAGTTGTTGATCCTGAATCGCCAACTATTCTTTGCCCAACTGACATCATTGCAGAAAACACGCCAGGCTTGTGTTCTGCGGATATTACAATGGGTGTTCCGGTTATCGCTGACAACTGTTCTGTGCAAGCTTTGCTCAATGATTACAACAACAGTGGAAACGCCTCAGATGCATACCCTGTAGGAACGACTGTTGTGAGTTGGATTGTAACTGACGTGTATGGCAATGCCGCTACATGCAGTGTAAATGTAATTGTTAACGACATTGATATGCCAGCTGTGACCTGCCCTGCAGATATCACTGTAAGCAATACACCTGGTGAGTGCTCTGCACCTGTAGTTGTTCCACAACCCGTTATTTCAGACAACTGCGGAATTCAGTCCGTTGTGAATGATTTCAACGGTACGGATGATGCTTCAGGCACTTATCCTTCTGGCAATACCATGGTAAACTGGACAATCACAGATGTAAACGGCAATGTAAGTACCTGTTCGATGTCGGTATTGGTTCAGGATACTGAAGCTCCGATCGCTTTAAATTGTGGTTATACCATTGAAGTAAATAATGATCCTGAAATGTGCGGTGCTGTAGTTGATTTCAATATCCCGCTTGTTACGGATAACTGCTTTTTGTCAGACACTACACTTGTAGCGGGACTTGAAAGTGGTTCGTTCTTCCCGGTTGGATCAACCGAGGTTGTGTATGAATTCACCGATGGATTTGGTAATACAACATCTTGCAACTTCTTTATAAACGTAGTCGACAACGAAGAACCAATTGTGGTGTGTACCGATGATATTGTAATGAACAACGATCCTGGGGTATGCGGTGCAATGATCAATTACATAGTTCCTTCTTACATCGACAATTGCGGTAATGTAGAAGGCATTGTGACACTGATTGAAGGTCTTGCGCCAGGCTCTACATTCCCTGTCGGAACTACAGAAGTTATTTACGAAGTAGAAGACGGTTCTGGTAACGTAACTGTATGCACGTTCAATGTGACCATCAGCGACACAGAAGCTCCGGTTATTGATTGCAATGAAGACATCGTACAACAAGATCCTATCGTGATCTACGACATCATTGCCACAGACAATTGCGCTGTCGCTGATACGATTATTATCGAAGGACTTGCAAGTGGCGATGTATTCCCACATGGCTATACAGATATAACGTATGTTGTTGTAGACGTTGCCGGAAATACTGACACCTGTTCCTTCTCTGTGCTGGTCAATAATCCACCAACTGCTGTGGGTGATGAGGTTGACTATGGCGAAGAAGGTGGAACCATTCTGATAGACATCATGGACAATGATTTCGATGTGGATGGGGATAGCATTTTTGTAACCGGAATTACAGGAGGACAAGGAATTGTAACCCTCAACGACGACGGAACTATAAGCTACAGCATCAACACGGCTGAATGGTGCGGACTCGACACAATCATGTATACGCTTTGCGACATTTACAATGCCTGCGATACTGCATACTTGGTTGTCGACGTTGAATGCTTCCTGTTTGTTATTATTCCGGAAGGTATTTCTCCAAACGGTGACGGCGTGAACGACGTGTTTGAAATCGTTGGTCTGGAAGACTATCCAAATAACGAACTTACCATATTCAACAGATGGGGTCATAAAGTATTCGAAACGAAAGACTATGACAACACCTGGGGTGGAAAATCAGACTCTCCTGTTACAATAGGAAATGGTCTCCTACCTAAAGGTACGTATTACTATGTCCTGGATTTGAAACAAGGTGAAAAACCAATCAAAGGATTCTTCTTCCTGAACCGTTAATTGTAGCATTATTAAAAGTAAGAACTATGAAAAAGAACAATATCATATTCACGCTTCTCCTAACACTGATTGGAGCGCAAGGTATCTCTCAGCAAGAAGCAGTGAACAGCCAGTTCATGATGAATAAATTGTTTATCAATCCCGGATATGCCGGATACAAAGAGCAGCCCAATATCTCAATCGTTCACAGAAGTCAGTGGCTGGGATTCAAAGGTGCGCCTATGAGTTCGTTTATCAGCTTTGATACCCCACTGAAAAAAAATGAGCTCGCGGCTGGAGGAAGTATATTCTTCGATAAACTCGGGCCTATATCCACCATTGGCGTGGTTGGCAACTTCGCTTATCGAACCAGGCTTTCAAACCGCGCCACCCTGTCGTGGGGAGCGAGTGTTTCGCTGGATGTTTATCAGGCCAATCTGACGGATCTTACCCTGACAAGCGATTATTATGGAGAACAAGACGATGCCTTTTTGTACAATGTAAAAGGATTGTTGCTTCCCAATGTCGGATTTGGAGCTTATTATTTTAAGAAAGACCATTTCATAGGAATTTCTTCGCCCAAAATGATTCGCCCAAAACTGGAGAAAAGGAAAAGCCCGCTTTACGATGTAATGGTAGGAAGACAAGAACCCACAATTTACCTGATGGGCGGTAAGATTTTCAAAATCAACAAAGACTACCAATTGCAACCCAGTGTGCTGGTAAGAGCCGTTTGGAATGCGCCGATGTCCATTGGATTTTATGGTAATATGATCATGTTCAAAGACTTCAACGTAGGTGTATTCTACCATTTCAGAGAAACTGTAGGCCTCATGGGCCAATGGCAGATCAACAAACAAACAAAGGTTGGATATTCTTTCGACGTGCCGACCAGTGTTTTGATTCGCAATAACTGGGGAAGCCACGAACTGGCGCTAAATTATGTGATGGCAACTAAGAAAAAACGCATCGTATACCCACGGTATTTCTAGTTCGCTTATATCACCCCTCAAAAAACTCAAATTCACCGCAACCTTTAGACGGGGCGGAGAGTACAAATGCTCCCTAGAAGATTATTTGTGTTCTCCGCCCTTTTACAAATAGATAAAAAACACACAGGTCCGAACACCGAACGCTTTAGTTTCCAGTTCGGACTGTTTTGTTTTGTATTAATGCTGGTGTTTACTTGCCTCTCCAACGGCGGCTATAGCCAAATGGACAGCCTGGGAAATCGAATTTTCAGTGTCGATATCAACGAGTTTTCAAGCACATCGGTTGGGGTTGACGAGGAAAACACAACTTCACTTTCCATTCTGGATCGTACCGACCTCAGGGAATCGAATACCAATATCATTGTTTTTAATGAACAGCAGATTCGTGCATCCGGAGCACGTGATTTGATGGAACTCCTGCGTTTTGTACCCGGGCTGAGCCTTGGGCGCGATGTAGACGACGTTATTGGTGTTGGTATGCGAGGTCTCTGGGCACAAGAAGGCAAAGTGCTTTTCCTCTATGACGGAATTCCGCTCAATGAATTTGATTTTGGTACATGCGCTCTGGGTTCACGATTTGAACTGGACAATATTCAACGGGTTGAGATTATCAACGGGCCGGGTTCTGTTTTCTTTGGTGGAACAGCAGCACTTGGTGTTGTAAACATCATCTCAAAATCTGCCGCAGATCACGAGGGAGTTTTTGTAACTGCGAAAGAATCTTACAACAAAGCCGGCATCAACAGACAGGCACTAACCTTCTGCGGCAATCACCTTTCACAGAATAAAACAGAAATATCCTATTCCATTAGCATGCTTAATGGAATACGCTCATCCAATCAATTTAAAACTCCTTCCGGAATTACAAGAAATCTGGCAGACAGCACCAACATCAATAATATTGAGTCGTTTATCAAAGTATAACAAGGCAATTTTTCTTGTCGGGTTTTTATGAATAATTTCGACTTTGAAGTAAGCGACCGTGCCTATTCAACGCGAATGAGAAATCTCGGTGTTGTGCTCGAGTACATCAAAAAATACAAATCCAAAAATGAAATACGAATTATCGCATCGGCCTCGGATCAATTGCCATGGCATTACTACAACACAACTCAGTCTGATCTCTTAGCCTCTAATACCAAACTCAGCAGGTATTCGATTTCGCTTAATAATCTCAGTCAAATCAACCGGTCTTTCTCTTTTACCCTTGGACTGCAATCCTGGTATCAGAACAGTTTTCACGTATACAGCGAAAAACTCAATAATTCCAGTTTGGTAAACCAACGCATTATGCTCGATGTTGCAGCATTTGGAATCCTTCGTTACAAAGGGAAAATTGGTGTAGTTGATGTGAGCACCCGCGCAGAATATGCCAATACAGTCGATCCCGAAATTGCCCCGATGTTCTCTTATGTTTTGGCGAAGAAAAAGTTTCACATCAAATTAAACTTCGCAAAATCCTTTAAACTTCCCACTGCCGAAAACCTCAATCTCGGTCCTCTAGATGCAGATATGCAGACAGAAAGAGTTACCACATTCGATGTACAGATGGGTAGTGTAATCCATAACAATTTGAAATTTCAAACCAATATCTATCGAAATTTCATTGCACGGCCAATTGTATACGTTTACGATTCACAAACTCTGGATAATTATGTGAACCGCGATAAAACGGGTACAACAGGCATGGATATTACCCTGAGCCAACTTACCAAAGCGGGATGCCTCTACTTCAATTATTCATTTTACTCTCCATTGTTTGTTGCTGGTCTGCCTGAAACGGCATTGCCAGATGCGCTGCAATCTTTTCAGGGTCTGGCCAACCACAAGGCATCCTTTTTCTATTCCCGAAAGATCAACAACTCAATAAGTCTTTCCATGAATACCCATTTTCAGGGAAAAACCGCAGCTTATCATCTGGATGCCGAAGGAAACCTGATACTTATTGAATATAAACCAACTTATACCACAGATGTATTCGCTGATTATTCACCATCCAAACTATCTGCTCTGAATATTCGCTTTGGTTGCAACAATGTGCTCGATAAAGAATGGGTGGTGTTGCCAACATACAATTCAGGGATTGATCCGTTGCCAATGTTTCAACGACAATTCAGACTTGAACTTCGTTACAACCTCGCCAGATGACGCATATCCGCATTGCATATTGCTTGTTACTGGTGTTGATAGGAAACTCCTCACCGGCGCAACCTTCTCCGCCAAGCCGCAATGCGAAATACGAAGAAATAGCGCGCAACTGGATCGACAAATCACGGCTAAAACTTGACTTGCCCAAACAGGAGGTGTCGAGACAACTCGCACTTGAGGCACTTGAGGCTGCAGAAATTTCAGAGAACGCAGATCTGAGAACCGAAGCCGCATTGTTGCTGGCCGAAATTCACAAATTGCGAAAAGACAAATACGAATCGTTGGAGTATGCCCAAATGGCATTCTTATGTTCGGAACAGGCTCAGGAAAATTACCGTATTGCTAGCGGAATCACTCTCATCAATCTATACAACGAATTGGGCGCGGTAGAAAACAGTGCCGTGATCGCAGAAAAACTTCTTACCAGCGAAGCATTGGATACTGGCACCCGCAAACTTTTGCTTAAGACCAAAGCCTTTGCCTGTGAAAAAAAGGGAGACATTGAAGGAGCGCAAACAATCTGGGTTTCCATGCTGAATGACGCGCGCGAAAATCCCAAAAACGAATTGCTTGTAACCGTGCTCGAACATTTATCTCAAAATGCAACTACACTCGGCAAATATACGGATGCCGATAAGTATGAATCGGAATTGTACTATCTGATGTTGCGTTCAGGAAAGCTTGAACAGGCCGCAGTTTGCGCAAACAACATGGCTCTTATCAACCACAAAGCCGGAAACTACAAAGTGGCTCTTTATAATTTCGACATGGCCTTGGAATCATGCAAAAATTATTCGGGAACATGGTCCAATATTTTGATAAATAAAGCGGCCACGTGTTTGAAATTGGATGATCCAGACCAGGCCGAATCTCTTGTTGAAGAATCGATACGCATCGCCGAAAAACTCAACCTTTCATCTTTACTTGGTAAAGCAAAGCTGACACTGGCCACTTTGCTCAAAAACAAAAGCAATTTCAACGAAGCAATCTTCAACTCGCGCGCAGCCCTGGATATTGCCAAACAAACCAACGACAACAAACTACGCCTCAGCGCACTCGACCTGCTGGGTCAAATTGCACTCAGCAAAGGCGATAAGTCTGAATTCAACGAATACACCAAATCCCAAAAAGAACTGGCCGACCTCCTTGCGCGACAAGCCGATCAGGAAGCGGGAGCAAAATCCAATCTGATGCTTGCTCTCGAAAAAAGCGAGCGCAGTGTATTGAATTATCTCGCTCTTGTGAGAGAAAAAAATCTACAGCAAAAGAAAAATGAACTCTTCGTTCAGAACAAAGCGAAAGATGCTTCGATAATGAATATACAGCAGGAACTGCATCTAACGGAATTAGCACGTATCGACATTTCCCGTAAAAATGCCCAGCGCAGTCTGGAACTGGCACAGGCAGAACTTAGAGAACAACAACAAAAATCTGCTATCACAGAACTCGAAAAACAAAAATCTACCCAACTGCTTTCACTTACCAAATTGGAATTGGACAAACAGGAGCAGTTGTCGGATATCGCACTCCTGAACAAACAAAATCAGATCCTAACCACAGAGTCACAGCTCGAACAGGAACAGGCCAAAAGAAGTCGGCAACTCGCACTCGCAGGTTCATTGATTTTACTCCTTCTTGTTGTTGGTCTTGTGATTTCTTTCAAAGCGTTTCTCCGCCACAAAAAAAACAACCGCATTATCCGTGAACAAAGTGATTCTCTTGAACATAGCCACGAAATACTCAAAGAGAAAAACGATGATATTCTCAGCAGCATTACCTATGCCAGTTTCTTTCAAAGCACCATCATTCCACAGGAAGACGAATTGAAAAAAACTTTCAATGAAGCCTTCATACACTATCAGCCACTTGATATTGTGAGTGGTGACCTTCCTTTCCTGTATGAACGTAACAACATCGTTTATCTGGCCGCTATCGATTGTATTGGACACGGAGTTCCGGCCGCCATGCTTTCGTTTATGGTACATTACAGTTTGGTAGACATCATCAACAACGAGCAACATTTACAGCCAGGTGAAATGCTGAAGAAACTGAATGACGTTATTCTATCCAAACTGGAGCGTGAAGCTCACCGCGATTTTAATGCGGGAGCCGACGTTGGGTTGTTGTGTTACAACAAAGCGACAGGAGAAACACTTTTTGCGGGAGCCCAATCACCACTTATTATCCAGGGTACAGAAGAAACAACACGTTTGAAAGGTGATCCTTTTAGTATCGGCGATATGGTTATGAAACAAGACGTTCATTTCACAACTCAAAAAGTGGAGATCAAAAAAGGCTGCAGAGCCTATCTGATGAGTGATGGATATGTGCATCAGCACAGCGGCGATATGACCAACAAAAAATTCGGAACTAAAAAACTCATGGAAATTATCAAAGAAAAATCGGGCCGCAAAATGGCCGAAATCAAAGAGCGGCTTGGCGAAGCGCATGCCCATTGGAAGGGAAGCGCGGCACAAACGGATGATATTATGCTAATCGGTATTGAGATTTAAAATACGCCTTATGAAAAAATCGAAAGTTCACTACGACGGTATTGTTGATGAC
>JBJXFC010000328.1:0-42697 GCA_046153915.1 Flavobacteriales bacterium | reverse complement strand
TCCTGATTCTGTCCAATTGAAAGATCGGCTTTTCTGTCATCATGCAAATCCGATGGGCGATACATCACAACTGTTCCTGAACAATTGGAAGCATTCATTTCCGCTGGATATACAATCTTCACCTCCTGTCCATCACTTGCAATAACAGGCTTTGCAGTCATAGCCTCTACATTGCGCATGGCGTTCAGGCGTGTTTCATAAGCAAGTTCCTGTTGGTAATAATCAGGCACCACCAGGTCTACCTTGTGAGCACGTGATTTCATTACAAGTGTCATGATGCCTCCTGCAAACAGCAGGTAAACAATCGTTATTTTCCATCCCCAATTCATGATTTTGAATTTTATTGGTTATTTCGTTTATGCGCTGGTCCGAGAAATATGGTCTTTTCTTCTGTAATTTCTTCACCATCGCTCATCACCATGATCTCAATTTTGGCTTTTTGTTCGTGGATGTGATCAGGAGATTCCAAAACAAAAAACTGCGTATCAATAAAGCTGTCCTTCGGAACAATCAACTCCTGATTGCCCACTAAACGGATTTGGACGTCTCTGTCTTCCACCATAAAACTGATCGGCATATCGTTGCGTGTTTTGTTTATTACCTTGACATTGTAAAGATTGCTGATACGGCCATCCTTTTCGGTATAGAACAAAGTTCCCTTGGCACGCACAATATTGACGTCCAGATCGGATCTTGAAATAAGCAGAAAACTCTCAAGACCAATGAGCACAAACAACACAATAGTATATGCAATAATGCGTGGAGTAATTCGAAGTTTACGACCTCTTACGATGGTAAATTCACTTGCATAACGAATAAGGCCTTTTGGTTTCTTCACCTCTTCCATGATGTGATCACAAGCATCGATACAGGCGGTGCAATTGGTACATTCCAATTGTGTTCCATGGCGTATATCTATTCCTGTTGGGCACACGCGCACACAATCACCACAGTCAATGCAATCACCGCGTGTCGTTGCAGCATCTTTTGAAAGTTTGCCACGAGGCTCACCGCGTTTATGATCATAAGCAACAACGATAGAATGTTTATCAAGCAACACACCCTGCATACGTCCATAAGGACAAACAACGAGGCAAGCTTGTTCGCGAAACCATGCGAAGATGAAAAAGAAAACTCCACTAAAAATGATCATGGTACTAAACCCACCCACATGTGAGGCAAAAGGCTCAGTAACGATTTTATAAAGTTCGTCTACACCAATGATGTACGCTAGAAAAGTGTTGGCAACGAGAACAGCAATCAGAAAAAATATTCCATTTTTCAGAATTCTTTTGCGAATTTTCTCGCTCGTCCAGGGACCATTCTTCAATTGTTTTTGACGCGATGGATTTCCTTCAATGGCATATTCGATTTTTCGAAAAACCATTTCCATAAAGACGGTTTGCGGACATATCCATCCACAAAACACACGACCAAATACTACAGTGAACAATGCGATGAACACGATAAATGTGATCATACCAAGCATAAAAATAAAGAAATCCTGCGGCCAGAAACGAACACCAAAAAGGATGAACTTTCGCTCTACGATGTTTAACAAAAACAGCGGATCGCCATGCACTTTGATGAATGGAAGCGTAAAAAAGACAATCAGGTAGGCATAACTCAGCCATGTCCGCGCGTTGTAAAATCGTCCGAAAGGTTGTTTGGGAAAAAACCATACCCGCTTGCCCTGTTGGTCAATGTGAGAAACGGTATCCCTAAACTCTTCCGACGTTGCGTCTGTTGCCATGATGTACTCTTCTTGTGTGTGATCCTAAACGTTGCGATTGCTCGCTGTCAACTTCTTCTTCTGAGACGAATTGCCTCGCCTTTGTTCCGCGGTTATTGCGGAACACTTTTTGTCAATGTGTCCCTGGCAGGTGTTGCCAGAGTGTCAGTCGCTGAAGGCGCACTAACCGCTTCCACATATACTTCGCCTTCGGGTGCTTTGGGGTTTGGAGGATTTGTGCCAGCAAGCGTTTTAATATAGCTCGCCACTTTTGCCATCATCTGAGGCGACAATTCCTGTTGCCATGATTTCATCCCTTTTCCGGAAACACCATACTTGATCGTCTTAAAAAGGTCTTTGATATTTCCACCGTGAATCCAATTGGGATCAGTTAAGTTAGGGCCAACAAGACCTTCACCTCCCTGACCATGGCATACAACACAATGTTGTTTGAAAATGGCAGAACCCTCACCCAACGCCGCAGCATCTGAGAGCATTACAACCGAAGTTTCATCAACGAGATCAGCTGCCTTCTTTTTGTATTCTGCAATGGCAATTTTGGCTTCTTCCATTTCAGTATCATATTCCTGTGCGCTCAGTGGTGCATTGGCACTCATGTGATAGTAGCCCAGGTATGCAATGGCAAAAACGATGGTCAGATAAAATCCATACTTCCACCACGGAGGAAGAGCATTGTCAAGTTCGCGTATTCCATCGTAGTCGTGATCGGTTAGAACCGCGGCTTCCTGCTCAATGGAAACAGATTGATTGAACCTATCCCAAAAGTACGAAGTACGCATTGGTGCTTCTTCCGTTTGAAGTGCAGCGCTCTCTTTTTTCACAAAATAACGGATCAGTGAAATGTAATAGACCGCTACAAAGAGCTCAATCACAATAATCACAACCAAAAAATTGATTGTTGTATTTCCGAATCCATTCTGCAAAAAATCGAGCGATGTGCTGCCTGCTTCGGCTCGCGCGGCGCTGGGCAATGCCAATGAGCCAATACCCAGAATCATAATCTTGAATACGTTCTCAAAATTGGGCTTTTGCTTTTCGGCATAATTTCTCGCCACACTTGAAAGTACTCTTGCAAGTTGAAGAATAAAGACCAGCAATATAACGGCCACAGTTACCAGGGCATAAAATACCGGTGACTGATAAACGGATACTGGTTCGCTGACTTTTTCGGCGACTGCAGGTGCCTGAGAAAACGCTCTTTCTGATAGCAACACCAATGCAAATAAGAAAACTCTTTTCATAACTAGGTTCTTGGATTATTGATTCAGTGGAAGATTCTTTTGTTCGTCGATTTGAGCCTTGCTCTGTTTAAAGGTATAAATCAGAACGAGTGTGAAAATCGATGCAAAAAGCAGCAGGGATATCATCGGATATATACTAATACCGGTAATCGATTCGAGATAATTGATGAATTTCATTTTGCTGGATTTTGAGTTGGTGCTTGTGATGCTACATCGAGATCGCGACCCAGCTTTTGCAGGTATGCGATCAACGCTATAATTTCCTGATTGGATTGAAGACCTTCTTCACCCAGCAGCAATTGCCCCTGTTGTGCCTCGAGATCTTTGTAAATTTCCATGGCCTGTGCCTGCATATCTGCAACAGCTTTGAGATCATATCCTTCTCCATACTCAATACCGAGGGTCATCATTGCACGAATCTTGGCAGGAATTCCCTCTTCATCAATTGTGTTTGTAAGCAACCAGGGATAACGTGGCATAATAGAACCCGGCGAAGTTGTAGTAGGATCTGCCATGTGGTTGTAGTGCCAACTATTGCTCTTTTTGTTATTACCAGAACCCTCACGCGCCAAATCCGGACCAGTGCGTTTACTTCCCCATTGGAATGGGTGATCATACACAAACTCACCGGCTTTGCTGTATTCGCCATAACGTTCCGTTTCAGCTCTGAATGGACGGATCATCTGCGAGTGACAGGTATAACAACCTTCACGGATATAAATATCACGACCTTCCAATTCGAGCGGTGTATATGGTTTCACAGAAGCAATGGTTGGAATATTGCTCTTCACCATAAACGTTGGTATCATTTCGATTGCGCCGCCTATAGCAACAGCGACCAATGCAAGAACCAACATTTGAACGGGCTTGCGTTCGATCCATCTGTGCCAGTGTTCTTTGCCATGGATGGCGTAATTTTTAGCCAAAGCCGGAGCTTCAGCCTCTTCATCGTTTGCAAATACACCTTTCTTGATAGTAGCCCAGAGGTTTACGATCATAAAGATGACACCAACGAGGAACAAGAGTCCGCCGAGCGCGCGCAAAGCATAGAACGCCTGCATACCATTTACAACATCGAGGAATTGGTATTGCAATCTGCCATCTTCAGTAAACTGCGTTAGCATTTCATTTTGTCTCCAACCGGCCCAATACATCGGAACGGCGTAGAGCACTATACCCAAAGTTCCAATCCAGAAGTGCCAGTTGGCGAGTTTCTTCGACCAGAGATTTGTTTTCCACATGCGCGGTATCAACCAATACAAGACACCGAATGTGAGGAAACCATTCCAACCCAAAGCTCCAACGTGAACGTGTGCAATGGTCCAATCTGTAAAGTGAGAAATGGCATTGACATTTTTAAGCGAAAGCATAGGACCTTCGAATGTGGCCATACCATAAGCGGTAACAGCGACCACCATAAACTTAAGTACAACATCTTCGCGCACGCGGTCCCATGCGCCGCGCAGTGTGAGCAAACCATTGATCATACCACCCCATGAAGGAGCAATGAGCATAATACTGAACACTGTGCCCAGTGATTGCGCCCAGTCTGGCAGCGAAGTGTACAACAGGTGGTGAGGACCAGCCCAGATATAAATGAATATCAACGCCCAGAAGTGAATGATGGAAAGGCGATACGAATACACTGGACGATTGGCTGCCTTCGGAATGAAATAATACATCATACCGAGATATGGTGTAGTAAGGAAGAATGCCACTGCATTGTGACCATACCACCATTGCACCAATGCATCCTGAACCCCTGCATACCATGAATAACTCTTGGTAAGGCTCACCGGAATTTCGATACTGTTTACAATGTGCAGCATTGCAACAGTAACCCAGGTGGCGATATAGAACCAAATAGCTACATAGAGGTGACGCTCACGACGTTTGATGATTGTCATGAACATATTGAGACCAAATACTACCCAGATCAAAGTGATGAGGATGTCGATTGGCCATTCCAACTCGGCATATTCTTTACCGGTTGTGATTCCGAGAACGAGGGTGAGAGCCGCCAAAACGATAATTATCTGCCATCCCCAGAAGTGGATTTGCGAAAGTTTATCACTCCACAGGCGGGCTTTGCACAGCCGCTGAAGCGAATAAAACACGCCCATAAAGATACCATTGCCGACGAAAGCAAAAATCACCGCGTTGGTATGCAGTGGCCTCAATCGCCCATAGGTTGTAGGTGCAAAATCAAAATTGAGGCTCGGGAATACGAGCTGCAGTGCGATAATCAATCCAACAAGCATTCCCACGGCTCCCCAAAGGGCGGTGGCATAGGCAAATTGTTTTACGATTTTGTTGTCATACGCAAAGCGTTCCACATTAGTACTCATACACTATGATTTTTCGGTTTGGTTATCGGTTTGGTCTTGTTTCACTTCGTCATCCCTAAGCATGCGAAGGGAAGGGGTGTAATCATCATCGTATTGTCCGCTTTTAGCTGACCAGAGAAAGGCTATCAGAAAAGCCGCCGCTATGGGGATACTCACTCCTATCAACACATAAATGGCACTCATTCAATTTGATTTTGATCGTTGTCAAAAGAAGCAATGCAGGGAAGTGCGGCAGGTGACACGGGTTAGATGCCGGGGTGACATATATCAGGCTCTTACAACTGTTGATATGGCAGCATTCCTGAAAAGAAGATGGTACGCGATCCAGCTTAACCCCGTAGTAAAAAGAATAATCGTTATACTGCTCAACGGCATTAGAATGGCGGCTACCACAGGCGAAAGTGCACCCTGCACAGCGAAAGACAATCCCACCATATTGTACAACAGTGATATCACAAAACTCATTTGGATAATCCTTTTGGAAACCTGAGCCAATCGGATCATGGATGGCAATTTTTCGAACTCACGACCTTCGAGAATGGCATCACATGCAGGTGAAAAATTGTTGACGTCATCGGTAATGCTTATTCCTGCGTCACTTTGCTGCAAGGCACCCGAATCGTTGAGACCATCACCAATCATCAACACCTTATGCCCTTTGTTTTGAAGTGACTTTACGTATTCCAGTTTTTGATGTGGTGATTGAAAGAAATTCATCTCAACATCTTTTCCAAAAATAGACTCTAATTCTGATCGCTCCGAATCGTTGTCCCCGCTCAATACGCTCACTGTATACTTCTTCTTGAGTTTTGCAATTACCTCACGAATACCCGTTCTCAATTGTTTACGGAATTCGAAATATCCCAACAACTTCCCATTCAACTCTACATATACGGCTGACTGAGTTCCCTGATAGTCGGTTGAACCCGCAATCCAGGCATGCGACCCCATGCGAATGGTATACCCGTTTACCACACCTGTAATTCCTTTGCCCGGAATTTCATTGAAAAGTTGAACAGACTGTGGCGAACAAAAACTTAGCTTATCGGCAAGACCACGACTAAGCGGATGATGGCTTTGACGTGCCAGAGAAAAGATCAAAGTCAATTCGTGCTCATTTAATTCTGTTCCGTTGAAGTGTACAGATTGCACCTGATTGGTAAGTGTTCCGGTTTTATCCAGAACAATGTGATCAACTGACGCAATTGAATCAAGTATTCGTGCATTGCGCAAATACGCTTTGGCCTTGCTGAAAATACGCATCATGGCGCCTTGGGTAAAAGTGGCGGAAAGGAGCAGCGCGCAAGGGCAAGCAACAATCAACACGGTGGTAAGTGCGTTAATTCCCCGGGCACTGTCAACAGGTAACCAATAAAAGAATGACCCCACAGAAAGCAGCAATAGGAAAAATGTAAAATTGCGGCCTAGTTTCTGAACAAAAGATTCTTCGCGATTACGTTCCAATTTGAACGTGTCCTTATTCCATAAATCAGTTAAGTAACTCTGGGAAACATCTCGCAGCATTTCGCATGCTATGATGGGGCCGGTTTGTTTTCCGCCGGCATAGATTATTTCGCCCTTGTGAATTCGGATGGGTGTAGATTCTCCCGTTACAAAACTGTAGTCAATCATAGCACCTTCATCCAGGCATTTGCTATCTGCCGGAATTAGTTCTTGCGAATGAATGACCATTGTGTCGCCCACTTTTAATTGAGGCAATGCAACACTTGACTCCGATCCATCCGGTTTGCGAATAAGAACAGATATCGGGAAAAAACTTTTATAGTTTCTGTCAAACTGCAGATTGTAATGTGTTTTGTCTTGAAAATATCGGCCAATCAGCATGAAAAAAATAATGCCCGACATGGAATCGAGGTATCCTGCACCCGTTCCAGAAACGATTTCATAAACACTTCTGGAAAAAGTAATCGTGATCGAAAGGGCCAGTCCAAAATCGATGTTGAGCACCTTGGCCCGAATTCCCTGCCACGCTGTAATAAAAAACTCGCTGCCACTGAATAAAAGAACCGGCATCGCAAGCAGCAAATTGAGCCAGGAAAAAACCCGCTGCATGCTTGCATCACCAAAATGGTTGATATGAAAATACTCCGGAAAACTCAGGAGCATAATATTCGCAAAACAAAATCCTGCAACGGCAATGCGGTATACACGTTTGTTGAATGACTTCGCCTGTGGGCGGCTATCCAGATCCCTTAGATTCAGAAGCGGTTCATAGCCCAATGTTGCAAGCAGCTCCACAAGTTCCCTTAATCCCGTTTGAGCAGGATTGAAGTGAATGGTAATAGTTTTTTTGAGAAAATCCGTTCTGGATTCAGCAACCCCTTGATTCAGTTTGTAGAGATGTTCCAACAAATACACACATGAACTGCAATGCATTTGAGGCAAATCGAATACTACAATAGCCAGATTTTCGCTTTTAAATTGAAGCAATTTATCACTTACTAGCGGATCATTCAGATAGTCAAATCGACCACTGAAATTCTTCAATTTAGGAGAAACACCAGGATGCTCACCCGGGCTGTAATAATTGCAGAGCTCATGATCTTTGAGCAATTCATAAACCGCTTTGCAGCCATCGCAACAAAATAGTTTTTCATCAAACAAAACACGCTGGTTGCAGACATCACCACAATGATAACAAACCTGCTTTTTATCGACGAATGAATTACTCAAATCAAATTTTCATTATTCTTGTTCGTGGTAGTCCACCTCTTCGCGTGGATTTTCGCGATGGGGCTCAGACAATTCGCGTCCCTGATCGTTCTGAGTTTTCAGAGTCCATTCATCAGTAGCGGTGGTAATAAGCCACACATTACCCGAGTTGCGGAAAACCTGAGCAAAGAGTCCATATGACTCCTGCAGCAATTTCTCAAACTCCGAAACTTTCATTGTATCCGCAAGTTCGATTACACCAGAGCTATGGTTCTTCCGGCAATCACGCAGCATAACGGAATTTGGATATGTATCCTTCTTTAAATTATGAGGAGTACTCGAATAGGGTTGCTTCAAAAATTCAATTTTCAGGTAGGGATAAAGCTTATGGAATTCATCCTGCAATTCGCTGATCCTTCTGTTATCGTCTATAAGCATATTCATAAAATTCAATTCTTTTTATTTTTTTGATTCAGCCAAAATCATAAGTGGTACAGTAGTTTCAAATGCCATTTTCCGGGTGCTGCTTTCATTCAACAATCTGTAAAACAAGTTGTGTTCATGTGCAGTCATCACAACAGTATTGGATTTATATCTTCTTACCCAGTCTTTCAAAACTTCAACGCGTTTGTATTTTACAGGCAGGAGGTGATGCACACGAAAAGAATTCACGCCAAGAGTTTTGGTGAATTTTGCAACATTTTTATCACCGGTTTCAGGAAAGGGTTCGTCATCTACATGCACAAAATGCCATTCCGATTGAAAAGTATCGAGCATGCTTTTAAGGACTTTTGTTCCTGATGTCACGGGGATATCATGCTGATCGAAAGCAAATGCGACGCGGTTCCAAAATTTAAAACGTGCATTCTCGGGAATTATCAAAACAGGACATCTCAGCCGACCTGCAACAGAAAGTGAAGTACTGCCAAAAATGAGGCGACTAAATTTATCGAGATGGGAAATTCCAAAAATGGCCAGATCCACATTTGCCTTGCGCGATGCTTCTTTGATAACCTCGGCTGCAAAACCCATTTTCACGAGTTCCTTTATCTTAAGAGCCGGGCCATACTCGCGCCGCAATTGTTCGAGCAATTTTTCCAAACGTTGGGAGTCGGCTTCCAGAATTTCGTCAAAATACAACGTAACATCGGGTTGTGATTCATTGACGATGGGCAGATGAGCTGCGTGAACAAGTGTCAACTGAGCTCCAAAATGCAGGGCCAATTCAGCCGCATAGCGAACCGCATTCAGAGACGATTTCGAAAAATCGGTTGCCGCAATAATGTTTTTCATTTTGATACCCAATTATAAATCAGGATCAAAAATGAAACAATGCCACAAGCCCCATGGTGATGACCATCATTTGAAAATATGATCCTAATCAGTTAGGGCGAAATCGCCAGACTCCCGCGGCAAGTCAGACCTCTACCCAATCTCCGCCGTCACGGATTAGCTGAATCAATTCTTCAACCGCGTTTTCTTCCGGGACATTCTTTTTGATGACATTCTTTTCCTTATAAAGGGTGATTTTTCCCGGACCCGTGCCAACATAGCCATAATCGGCATCTGCCATTTCGCCGGGACCATTTACAATGCAGCCCATGATACCAATCTTGACTCCTTTTAGATGAGAAGTTCTTGACCTGATTTTTGCTGTGGTTTCCTGAAGATCGAACAAAGTGCGTCCGCAACTTGGGCAGGATATGTATTCTGTTTTAGAAATCCGGGTTCGGGTAGCCTGCAAAATTCCAAAAGCGGTGGAGTTTACTCTTTGTAACGGAATTTCCGGAGCAGTTAGAAAAACGCCATCACCAAGTCCGTCGATAAGCAGCGCTCCGCAATCGGTTGCGGAGTACAACATAAATTCATCTTCAGAAATTTGGTTGTACGAGCGATGCACAATCACCGGCATTTCGCAATCATATTTCATCAGTTTAAAAAAAGCTGCACGTTGTTCGGCCATTCCATGAGCATGCGAAGTTTCCAGGATGAGTGCCACGTTGTTGGCAGACTTCAATATCGCAATCACATCCGCCGTCAGATCTTTATAAGTAGCAGTAAGAAAAACCATTTCAGCCAAATCAAGTGAAGGATCTTTTTTGCTCTCTATGTTATAATCGTTCAATGACAACTTTGGATAAGATCGAACCTTATTCACTTGATTTTTCCAAATATCAAAGTCGAAAATGAGCCCAAGAGTTCCTGGTATTTCAAAATTGATTTCATTCCTGCCGCAATAAATAAAATCGCAGGCCATGTCGGTGAGATTCCATTTGTCGAGCGGAACAGAATAATTGCAACCTACAGCAAACAAAGAAGCTGCTGTGATTTCGGACTTCCAGGAATAATCCATGATAACACGGGGAACATTTTTTCCGCCAACGTTGTGAATTGTGGCTGTATGTCGTCGTGTATGTTCGAATGGGTTGATGGTCACCTCACAAGGTTCAATGGACTCAGCAGAGGCGCGTTTGGCGTAGCGTTCGGCCAACATACGGGCAACCGGAATTTCTTCTTCGGGCGCTTCAGTAAGCGAAACCCGGATGGTATCTCCAATGCCGTCTTCGAGCAAAGTACCAATTCCAACCGCACTTTTGATGCGACCGTCTTCGCCATCACCAGCTTCTGTAACACCCAGATGAAGGGGATAATTCATGCCATGCTTCATCATTTCGTGCACCAGCAGACGATATGCCTGCACCATCACGAGGGCGTTGCTGGCTTTCATGGAAATCACAATATCGTGGTAGTCTTGATCCCGGCAAATGCGCAAAAATTCCATGGCGCTTTCCACCATACCATGCGGTGTATCGCCATAGCGGGATAGAATACGATCGCTCAGCGAACCGTGGTTGGTTCCAATGCGCATAGCGGTTCCATTTTCTTTGCAAATCAGAACAAGTGGAGTAAAACGTTCGCGAATTCGTTCCAATTCGTCATTGTAACTTTCGTCGGTGTATTCTATTTCTTCGAACTTCTTTTTATCGGCATAATTTCCTGGATTCACGCGCACCTTCTCGACTATACGCGCAGCAATTTCAGCGGCGTTTGGTGTAAAATGAATATCTGCAACCAAAGGTGTGTCAAATCCCCTTTCGCGAATTCCCCTTTTGATCAATTCAAGATTTTCAGCCTCCTTTTTGCTTGGTGCGGTTATTCTGACCAACTCACAACCAGCTTCGATCATGCGAATACTTTGATCGATGGTGCCCTGCGTATCCATGGTATCCGTGGTGGTCATACTTTGGAGCCGCAATGGATGATTTGCTCCAAATAGGACAGAGCCAATTTTCACTTCGCGGGTTACGAAGCGTTTGTATGAAAATAAATCAGGACAATATTGAAATTCCGGGATCATAGGTGGCAAAGAAACAATTTAATTGAGAAATAGTTTTGCGGGAACTTCCAAAATAATCACTTATTGGTGATCTGGAGAATGTTCAGCTTATAAACCCTGTTGCAGGACCAGGCCTTTTGTAGCTCAAAATCCGGCTGTGATCTGCTCAAGCCTCTTTATCAGCGCCCTGCAATACCACAAAGGAATGATGCCAAACACACCAAAACTGCAATCGATAAATGTCCAGTACAGTGGAATTTCACGTATTGGCCCGCAGATAAATGCCAGAGGTATGATGGCCACACAACAAATCATGGCCCATTCGATAATCCAGATATTGCGCACAGGATCGCGATAAGGGCCGATAAAAGCGATTCCAATAACAATATGAGCGAATGCAAGCCAGTCGAAACCATAGGCTATGAATGGATAATTCGCGTTTGTTTCGCCCACTGCATTCGAAACAGTTTGAAGATATTCGAACAAAGATTGGGGAAGCCATGTGAGGTGCTGCAAAGCCCATTTTAATTCTGTTTCAACGGGAAATGCCGTAACCCCGGAAAGGATCAGAAAAAACACAAAAATGGCAATGACCCATTTTATTCTTTTCCTTAGTTTAAATTCAGATTGATTCATATTGGTCCTGGTTGGCGGAACAACTTCGGAATGGCCTTTCTGTTGTGTTCCATCTAATATTTTTATCATTTATTTGCACCAACAAGATTTTTAAAAATGACCCTTCGCCCCTGGCAAACAAACGACATCGACGACCTTATAAGGTATGCAAACAATCCTCGTATTGCAGCCAATCTCACCAATGCTTTTCCGAATCCTTATCTAAAAGAAAACGGGCATGCATTTATTGAGATGGCAATTTCACATCAGCCCACACGGATATTTGCAATAACACATGAGGACATAGCCATTGGCGGTATCGGACTTCATCTGCAAACAGATGTTTATGCGCGCAACGCAGAACTTGGCTATTGGCTGGCAGAACCATTTTGGGGTAAAGGCATCATGTCTGAAGCGATACACCAGATTACAGAATACGGTTTCAAAACGTTTGATATCGATCGAATTTTTGCGCGTCCTTTTGGATCCAATGTAGGTTCGCAGCGGGCCCTCGAAAAAAATGGATTCGTTCTGGAGGCACATTTGAAAAACACCTTTTACAAAAATGAACATTACGAAGACGAATTGATTTACGCCTTGAGAAAAAAAACTAGTCTTGCATAAATCTCTTTGTCAACTCCACAAATTCCTGCACACTGAGTTGTTCTGGTCTTTTTGTGAAGACCACATCCGACATATCCACTTTTCCATTGGACAAAGATTTGAGTGAATTGCGCATTGTTTTTCGGCGTTGATTGAATGCGGTTTTTACTACAGTCTTAAACATCTTTGGATCACAATCCAGCTCCACTCCTACCTTTCGTTTCATCCGAATAACGCCACTCTTTACTTTTGGAGGTGGTATAAATTCAGTTTCATCCACGGTAAAAAGGTATTCAATGTCGTAATAGGCTTGAGTCAACACAGAAATAATACCATACTCCTTGTTCCCGGGTCCACCGGCAAATCGTTGTGCAACTTCACGTTGAAACATGCCTACCATCTCCGGAATCTGATCCTTGTAATCCAGAATTTTAAAAACAATCTGTGAAGAAATATTGTATGGAAAATTTCCCGCCACTGCGAATGGTTCCGCGTAAATCGTGTCCAGTTTCATGCGCAGAAAATCCTCCGAATAGATATGTCCTTTCAAAGAAGGATAATTCTTTTCGAGATAAGCAACACTTTCTCGGTCTATTTCTACTACAGAGGTTGTAAACTTATCTGACTGCAACAGAAATTTAGTCAGTGCACCCATCCCCGGTCCGATTTCCAAAACCTGTTTGTAACCGCCATGTCCGGTAAGGTTTTCAGCAATTCGCTGGCAAATCTGATCATTCTTCAAAAAATGCTGACCGAGGTGTTTTTTGGCTTTGACATATTCCATACTCAAGGCGAAGATGCGACCATTTCCGGTATGGGTAAAAAAGAATATCCCCTTTCGCTGAAATACTGCAAAGTTCGACGCAACACAGGCAACATCTTTTCGCCCACTTTGGCATTGTCGTGAAATACTACAATGCTCCCATTCTGCACCGAATTTCTCACATTCTGAAAACAAATTTCCTCAGTCACAGCCGGATCAAAATCTCCACTGATAACATCCCACATCACAATCTTAAATTTTTTCTTTAGAAGTGACGCCTGAGAAAATGTAATATGACCGTATGGAGGTCTAAAAAGTGTTGATTGTATTTGTTGCTGGGCTTTTAAGACATCCTTCAGATATCCAAATGTGCAAGATTTCCAGCCATCCGGATGCGTTGAGGAATGATTGCCCACCTGATGTCCCTCATCTTTTAATCTGGCAAAGAGCTTTTGATTTTCCTCTACACTTTTTCCGAGACAGAAAAATGTAGCATGAGCCTCATATTCTTTGAGCAAATCGAGGACTCTATCCGTTATTTCAGGAGTAGGACCATCATCGAAGGTAAGGTAAAGACTTTTTTTTCTTCGATCAAAATTCCATAGAAAGTCTCTACCAAGTGGTTTAATAATAGCGGGCGTTTTGACCAGGTACATGACACAAATTTGATGCGCAATTAATCCAGTGAATGCGCGAGCACACAAGTGCGCTTAAATTCAGAAACATCGCCATTCAAATTAAACACTTCAAAATATACAATATAAATTCCCATCGGAGCTTTCTGATTTTCGTTGTTAAATCCGTCCCACGAAATGCTTCCAGATACACCAAGCAATTCGCTGCGCATCAAATTGCGGATTTTACGTCCTTCGCTGTCGTAGATGGTGATTGATCCCACGTACCCGCCTTCATCAAATGAATATGCAAAGGTTGTTACATCCTGGTATCCATCATTGTCCGGAGAGAACATTTCTGCAACAACTTCGAATGATTCATCTGTCAAAGCGTTGTTATCCGATTGTGAGTTGACATAACCCGGTGTAGCATAACCCTCAAATTCAGACGCACTGTGCCAATTCGTGCGATCAGAAGATGGCCTGTTGAATCCAATTCTTTCCAGTGATACTCCATCCGTCGAGTTAAGTAAAGGAAAATGTTGTTCTTCAGTATATTCAACAGAATCGCTAACCACGCCAAAAACAGGCATGAGTAAATAAACACCATCAATGGATGAAAAATCAGGTATGTCTTCCACTTCCAGAATACGGCTTGTTTGTGTTCCCACATAAATTGAAGAAAGTGGTGTGCCACCTCCTTCAGTAAAAACCATGTACTCACCCGGATATAAAATCAATGCAATATTGGTGATGTCCTTGCCATCATTCATCTGTCCCAGTGTAGCATCAGCGAGCTGCCAGCCTGCGAGCGAAATGTTTTTGAGCGAATTGTTATAGACTTCGACAAAATCTTTTCCACCTTCAATTGGATTGAAAAGAATTTCATTGATGATAAGATCGCCGGCAACGGCTACTTCGGGAAGGGCGAATTTATTTTGCACAAGCCCAGCGTCGTTACCCCAACAATCTGAAAGTCCAAATAAATCAAATTGGTAAATCACACCCGATTCCATTTCACCGTAATACAAAATAATGGAAGTACCATCCGAATTTGCAAATTGCGCATTGATGTTCGATTGCACTTCACCGTTTACCGTCCAATCCAATCCGGCAAGTGAAGAGGGATCAAGTGGTTCATTAAAAATAAGGGTTACAGACTCTTGTGGTTCGCTCAAAACGTACATGAGATGCGGTGCAGTTGTGTCAGGCAATTCACTGTAAACAGAATTTATTTTACCGGGAGTAGCACCCAGAGAAGCCAAACTTGCATGCCAATTGTCTCCATTGCTGCAAGGATCATTTGGATTGATTCGTTCGAGGGACCATCCGCCATCATCCTTATTAGCATCCTGGTACCAACTGATGTCATAATTTACTTCGTCGATGGTGTTGTCATTTGCATCTTTAAGCTCAAGCACCAAACCGCCATTGGTAAGTGATGGAAAACTCTCCAGAAATGCCTGCGCATAAAATTGAAAGAAAAAAGCATCTATGTCAGAAGCGTCTGCGAGAACAATAAAACTATCAGGATATAAAATGACATGATCCTCAATAAGTCCGCTGTTCAGTTTTAATCCTTTCAGATTTAAAACACGTTCGCCTCGATTGTAAAGTTCTAAAAATTCTGCGTTGGGCAGTGAATTGGCTTCATCCGGATCCGGATAAATTTCGTTGATCAGAATTTCGCCAGGATTCGGATATACACCTTGTAAAAACTCAAACGGTTCTGCAGAAATAAGATTTCCGCTGCAATCAGAGAGTCCGGTTATGGTAATATCGTATGGAATTTCGGGATCAAGATCAGTAGTAAACGTGAACAACAAACCATCCAGATTTGTCGTCCATTCGATGGACGAAGCGGTGAAAAACAAAAGTGTGAAATCAATATCAACAAGAGACAACTCATTCATGGATTCGGACAAATACACCATCAATTGATTGTTGCCGATTAACTCTGCGCCGGTAATTATCGGAATGGTAGTATCGGGAGCGTCGTTGTAAATCGAATTCTGAAGAGCCGGGGTTCCGCCATTTGCCTGAACACTTTCACCCCAGTTGGCTGCATTATTAGCACATGGGTAAAATGGATTAATCTGCTCAAGAGTCCATCCTCCTTCTGACTTATCGGACGAAGCAAACCAATCGATTGAATAAACCAGAAAGTCCACAACGTTGCCCAGATTGTCAAGCAATGTGAGACTATCGCTGTCGTTTGTCAACGCAGAAAAAGAGGCAATTCCAAGGGCATTCGCAAACTGGCCGACGTTGTCATCATCGCATAAAATAACAAACGCACCGGGTGCAAGTGCATAGGTCGTTAGGACCTTGGGCGTGGTCGTATTCACCAGTTGCCAGCCCGCAAGATCGTAGGCTTCATCGCTTGCATTAAACAACTCGATAAACTCAACTTCGGGAAGCGCAACAACAGGTGTGGGATCTGCAAGAATTTCATTGAATACTACGCTTCGGTAAGAAGGAGCCGCAGGAACAAACCACATAAAATCGGAAGACTGGAGCAAAGTTTCATTCCCAGCTAAATCCTGTATCCCAGAAACTTCGAGTGTATAGGCTTGATTGTTTGTAAAAGAAGAAGAAAAAGACAAATGAACAAGCGCGTTGTTGACGCCATCGAGCACCGCCGTCTGCGCGATTCCTAAACCAACCACATTATAAGAAGAGGGAACTTCAGCAATGCTTTCCAGAAGGGGCTCATTAAAAAGAACATCCAATGTGGTATTTGATATGGCAGTAGCGCTAAGAAGAATGGGCGGAGTTGTATCAACAACTATATCTCCAAAATATATATCATCGAAGAAAAAATTATCGGCATTGGAAGATGTGTAGCTGCAGATCATTCCCATCGCTGAAGTTGTCGCAACGCCTGCATCAGTAAAGGAAGATTCCAGCGAATAGCTTGTACCGCCCGTTGGGTCAATGTACACTTCCCAGTTTCCTGCATCATCGCGCAGAATTTTTATTCCCAATTCAAACGATGCAGAGATATTGGTTGTGCAGGCACCAATTTCCGTAGCCGAAGATCCATTGTCAGCGTAAATGCGCACGACGTCTCCGCTTCCTCCCTCACCCAATTTCAGAAAATAACCAGAAACGCCTGCACTTCCGGCACCGGAATACGCATTAGCGGGGGCATTCGCTACAAAGTAAAAGCGGCTTTGATTGGCATCACTTCCTGCAAAAGATTGTTTTATGTACAACCTCCATTCCTTGTTATCTATTGAAGTTGATGCAAATGAAGTTGCCAGGTAGGATTGCTCGGCCACAACATCAATAAGTTGAAGCTGGTCAAATGTGTTCACGGTAAAAACGCCATCATCACCAGTCCAGGAAGGATTTGCGCTAAAATCACCGTCACTGAAATCATCCGCAACAATTTGCGCCTTTAATAAATCTGTCAATCCGAACATCGAACCGATCACCAACAAAAACACGTACGTAAAAGTCTTCATGTAAAATAGTGTTTTCTTACTTACCGAGGTCAAACACTCAGTAATTTCGAAGCCTCAAGTTTAGTGAACAAAAAGCAAATCGAACATTAAAAAAAGAATATGAAAGTTGCCGTTGTAGGAGCTACAGGATTGGTAGGAACAAAAATGCTGGAAGTATTGGCAGAACGTGGTTTTCCGGTTTCCGAACTGATACCGGTAGCATCCGAAAGATCTGTTGGAAAAACCATTGAGTGGCAAGGAAAACCCTGGACCGTGGCCAGTATGGAAGATGCTATTGCCATGAAACCATCGCTGGCATTGTTCAGTGCCGGCGGGTCAACCAGCCAGCAATGGGCGCCCAAATTTGCCGAAGTTGGATGCACCGTAATTGATAATTCCTCTGCCTGGCGCATGGATCCTGGAAAAAAACTCATCGTGCCTGAAATCAACGGAGATGTATTGACCGCATCTGATAAAATCATCGCCAATCCCAATTGTTCGACAATACAGCTGGTGATGGTGATGAAACCGCTCCACGATAAATACAAGATCAAACGTGTGGTTGTGAGCACATATCAAAGTGTTACCGGGACTGGAAAAGCGGCGGTTGATCAGCTGATGAACGAAAGAAATGGAATTGAAGGACCGATGGCTTATAAATACACCATCGATTTAAACCTCATTCCGCAGATTGATGTCTTTACGGAAAATGGCTACACCAAAGAAGAAATGAAAATGGTGCATGAAACCAAAAAAATCATGGGTGATGACACTATTTTAGTTTCACCAACATGCGTGCGTGTACCGGTCATGGGCGGCCATTCGGAATCGTGCAATTTTGAATTCGAAAACAAACCTGATCTGGCAGAAGTTACCAGTCTTTTGAACCATTTTAAGGGAGTTACTGTGATAGACAATCCTGCTACATTCGAATATCCCATGCCCCTTTTACATGCCCACAATCATGACGACGTTTTTGTTGGTCGCATTCGATATGACGAAACTCAGCCGAACACCATCAACTGTTGGATAGTAAGCGACAATTTGCGCAAAGGAGCCGCAACAAACGCTGTTCAGATTGCAGAATTCCTGGTTGCAAAAAAACTACTTGCATAACTATCTTTATTGGTTATCAATTCCTTAAGCCGCGCATCTTCATGCAATGTCTGGAGCCGGAGATCTGGTTTCAACTAAAAAACGGATATGTCTTAGCGTTTTATCTCAACATGAAATAGATTTGCCCAAACCACGAATCACCTATGGACGGAATTAATCATATCCACTCAGCATTGCGCTGGTTGATAATATTGCTCATGCTGGCGACGATCATTGATAGCCTCATGAGGATGTATCGGCCATTCAAAGAGAATGAGCGCAAACTTGCATTATTTGCATTGATAACCTTGCACACTCAAGTGCTTATTGGTTTTGTGCTTTACTTCTTGAGCCCAATGATGAAAGGCTTTTTTGCCGCAGGAGATATTATGAAAAATGCCGTGCCTCGTTTTTTCGTTGTAGAACATCTGGCTGGAATGTTGATTGCCGCTATATTGGTTACAGTGGGATATTCCCGAGCCAAAAAACAGGCTGAAGCGTGGGCAAAACACAAGCTCCTCTTCTACTATTATCTTTTCGCATTCATCGTAATCCTTTTAAGCATACCATGGCCATTCAGAGAAGCAGGTTTGGGACGCGGCTGGTTCTGATAAGTTCCATATTCGTTGTCGTCGTACTTTCCTTCTCATCTTGTGATGGAGGAAAAGTGAAAGAAAACTCCGTGGCACCAACCGGCGCAGAGTTGCAGCGCCTGTTCAATACCAAGTGCGGTATATGCCATGGAGCTGATGGCAAAATGATGTCAGCCGGATCACCAGACTTAACGGTAAGCGTGAAATCAAAGGAAGAAATTCTTCATCAGATAGAATTTGGCAAAGGCACGATGCCTGCACAAAAGGATGTGCTTTCGAAAGTAGAAATTGCAGCATTGGCTGAATATGTCATGTCTTTCAGAGCTAAGAAGTAGTTTATATCAAGGAGGAAGTAAGAACATTGATCGAGAAAAAGAATAAAAACCACAGCACGGCTGCTGAGCCGGAAACGTGCATTCTGGTTGGAATTGTAACCCAAAAACAGAGTCGTGAAATGCTCGAGGAATACCTCGATGAACTGGCCTTTCTGGCTGAAACCGCACATGCCCGTTGTTTAAAACGATTCACACAGGCGCTGGATAGACCAGATACCCGCACCTTTGTGGGAAGCGGAAAATTGCAGGAAATCAAGGATTACGTGGCCCTCAACAAACCCAATCTCATCATTTTTGATGATGAATTGGCGCCATCACAACTCCGCAATCTGGAGCGTGAATTCGCTGAAATGGAAGTGAAGGTGATAGACCGCAACAACCTGATACTCGACATTTTTGCAAGTCGGGCGCGCACGGCTCATTCCAAAAAACAAGTTGAACTCGCCCAATACGAATACATGCTCCCAAGACTTACGCGTATGTGGACTCACCTCGAAAAACAGCGCGGTGGAATTGGTATGCGTGGTCCCGGCGAGCAGGAAATCGAAACCGACCGACGCATTGTCCGCGACCGGATTGCCTTTTTGAAAGAACAACTCAAGGACATCGACAAACAGATGGCCACGCAGCGTGGAAATCGCGGAGCCCTGGTTCGCGCTGCCCTGGTGGGTTATACGAACGTAGGTAAAAGCACCATCATGAATGTGCTGAGTAAAAGCGACGTATTTGCGGAAAACAAACTTTTCGCCACGCTCGATACTACTGTAAGAAAAGTGGTGATCAACAATTTGCCCTTTCTGCTCACCGATACAGTTGGATTTATCCGCAAACTTCCTCACCAACTTATCGAATCCTTTAAAAGCACCCTGGATGAAACGCGCGAAGCCGATTTGCTTATTCATGTCGTGGATATTTCACATCCCCAATTCGAGGATCACTTTCAGGTGGTGAATGAGACCTTGCGTGAAATTGGGGTAGCCGACAAACCGATCATTGTCGTTTTTAATAAAATTGATGCGTACTCCCATATCCCCAAAGCCGAAGACGACCTGACACCATCTGGTCCGGAAAATATAACTTTGGAGGAAATGCAACAAACCTGGATGGGAAGAATGAACAATAAGGATGTCATTTTTATTTCCGCCCAGAAAAAACTTAATATTCAGGAATTCAGGGACGTCCTTTATGAAAAAATGCGTCAGATTCACGTAACACGTTATCCTCACAACGATTTTTTGTTTTAGACGGAATCCAAAACCGGAGATTCGTGCATTCGTTTATGGCGAGCAAAACCCCATGCAATCAGGAAATTAAGGACCTCTTGCAGGTAGTCTTTCACTGTTTTCGGACACGACTGTGAAAAGGAAGTCATAAAGGGCGTTAATCCTTGTAATATTTGACACATTTAGATGCCATTTCTCCGAATGAAAATTCTACATTCGCGCGGATTTAGAACACCTCATACTTTAAAATTCATAGCCATGAACAATACAACGGCCGCCAACCAAATCGACATGCGAGTGTCGCATATGGCCGAAAATCTCATTGGTTCAGAAATTATAAAACTGGCTGGCGAAATCCGCTCGCTCATTGCTCAGGGAAATCAGATTTACAATTTCACAATCGGTGATTTTGACCCGAATATATTTCCAATTCCAGCAGAATTGCGTGATGAGATCATTGCAGCTTACAACAACAATGAAACAAATTATCCTGCAGCGGATGGCATTCTCGAACTTCGAAAAGCGGTAGCAAGACTAATTGAAAAATGGCAGGGACTAAGCTATGCGGATAATGAAATCCTCATTGCAGGCGGCGCGCGACCGATTATATATGCCATATTTCAGGCCATTGTTGATCCGGGTGATACCGTGGTTTTTCCAGTGCCAAGTTGGAACAACAATCATTATACTCACCTCACGCATGCCAAACAGGTTTTCGTAGAAACTTCTCCTGAAAACAATTTTATGCCAACGGCAGATGAGTTGCGCGACAAACTTAAAGGAGCTTCTCTCCTGGCGCTTTGTTCGCCGCTTAACCCAACCGGAACTGTTTTTACCAAAGAACAACTTGAAAATATATGTGACCTTGTAATTGCAGAAAACGCAACACGAGACGCAGGCGCAAAGCCTTTGTACATTATGTATGACCAAATCTACAGTGCGTTGCTCTACGGTGATACACAGCATTTCGACCCGGTGAGCCTAAGACCGGAGTTGCGACCATATACCATTTTTGTAGATGGAATATCCAAGTCGTTCGCAGCTACAGGTGTGCGTGTAGGCTGGGCATTCGGCCCTAAAAAAGTAATCGAAAAAATGAAGAGTATACTGGGCCATGTCGGCGCCTGGTCGCCCAAAGCAGAACAAGTCGCCAGTGCGAAATACCTCACCAGAGACAACTTGGTGGATGAATATCTTGGTCAATTTAAATCTGAAATTGAACAACGACTGGTAGGCTTTTACAATGGCATTCAACACTTAAGAAATGAAGGTCATCCGGTCGATGCCATTACTCCGAAAGCCGCGATTTATCTCACCGTTCAATTCAATCTGAAAGGCAAAACCAAGGAGGATGGCGCGGTGATCGAAACAACAGAAGATATCACACAATACCTTCTCTCGGAAGCAAAACTTGCAGTCGTTCCATTCAATGCATTTGGTGCCTCGCGCACCAGCACATGGTATCGCTTGTCCGTTGGCACATCTTCCATCGAGGACGTTACGGCTTCAATCGCTTCGTTGCGAAGTGCATTGGAAAAACTCCGCTAGATTAATTTGTACGATAGAAAAAAGCTGCAAGAAAAAGGAAATATGAAAAGCAAAAATTATTGTGTGATAATGGCAGGTGGAATCGGATCACGATTCTGGCCTATGAGCCGCACCGCCTTTCCAAAACAATTTCACGATATTCTGGGAGTAGGGCGCACGCTCATTCAAATGACCTATGATCGTTTTTTGCCCATTTGCCCAAAAGAAAATATTCTGGTAGTAACGAATGAACGGTATAAAGACCTTGTGCTCCTTCAACTTCCTGATCTCAAACCCGAACAGGTATTGTGTGAGCCATTTATGCGCAATACAGCTCCATGCGTCGCCTATTCATCATTTTGGATCGCCGATCGCGAGCCAGATGCCAACATCATCGTTGCTCCAAGCGACCACTTGATTCTGAAAGAAAAAGAATTCGAAAAAATTATTCAGCTCAGCATACAACAAGCCGAACAAAGCAAAAACCTTGTAACACTGGGCATTAAACCAACACGTCCCGATACCGGCTATGGCTACATTCAATGGGCCGACGACACGACAGCCAAAGACGAAAAGGTAAAAAAGGTAAAAACTTTTACAGAAAAACCAGATCTGGAACTCGCGAAAGACTTTTTGGAAAGCGGTGATTTTTACTGGAATTCAGGAATATTTATATGGTCTCTTCATGCCATCCTCAATGCGTTTGAAACCTATTTGCCTGAGATGTATCGTGCTTTTGGAGATGGCGCCGGATTGTATGGAACACCGGATGAACAATCATTTATAGAGCGCATTTATCCCGCCTGTGAAAACATTTCTATCGACTATGGCATCATGGAAAAAGCCAAAGGTGTAAATGTGGTACTCAGTGATTTTGGCTGGAGTGATCTGGGAACCTGGGGAAGTTTGCATACCCACATCGCACACGATGAATACCGCAACGGCGTAGTGGGACAAAACGTGATGTTGTACAACTGTGCCGACAACGTCATCAATATTCCCAATGAGAAGCTTGCTGTTTTGCATGGATTGAACGGATACATCGTTGTTGATTCTGGAAATATTCTTCTTGTTTGCAAAAAAGAAGAAGAGCAGCGCATCAAAAATTTCGTCAACGATATCAAGCTCAAAAAAGACGAAAAGTGGGTTTAATAGCGGATTGAATTCTAAAAACACAATCTCCATTTCATGTCAGAGTCGCTCATACTTCCTCAAACCACAGATCGAAAAGAGCTGTATGAATCGTTGCTGCCCCAAATCAAATCGCTGGTTGAAGGTGAAAAGAATTTCATCGCCAATGTTTCCAATATCACAGCGGCACTCAAAGAAACTTTTGGTTTTCTCTGGATAGGATTTTATTTCACCGACACCGCCGATGAACTTGTGCTGGGGCCTTTTCAGGGACCAATTGCATGCACACGTATTCGCAAAGGAAAAGGAGTTTGTGGCACATCCTGGTTGAAAAAACAAACCATCATTGTCCCCGATGTGGAAGAATTTCCGGGACACATTGCCTGCAGCTCATTGTCAAGAAGTGAAATCGTAATTCCGCTTATAGATGCTGAAGGAAATGTTTCCGGAGTGCTGGATATCGACAGCGCAAATCTCCATGAATTTTCTGAAATCGACGCCCATTATCTGGAGCAAATTGCGTTAATTATCCGCGAAATACAGGGTGAATAAATCGTTCTCACATTATATCATCGCATTATTTTTTCTGAGCGCATGTGCCCAGCAAAGAGGTTTGTCGGGTGGAGAAAAGGACACCATACCACCAACAATTGTAGCCACCTATCCCGCTGTGAATTCTGTTCAATTTACAGGGAGGCAATTTGCAATCGAATTTGATGAGTATGTTCAGCTAAATGCCATTAGCCAGGAACTCGTGGTTTCTCCGCCACTGCAGAAACAGCCGAAAGTCAGAATCAAACACAAAACGGTAATAGTGAAGTGGGATGAAGAACTTCTTCCAAATACCACTTACGTATTTAACTTCGGAAATGGAGTTTCAGACGTCAATGAAAAAAATAGCAGCGAAGATTTGACCTATGTTTTCAGTACTGGAGACGCAATTGATTCGCTGCAAATTTCTGGTAAGGTCTGGAATGCTTCACTGGATGAGCCCTGCAAGACAATCAAAGTTCTCGCATTTCGGGATGACACCACGCTTCTTGCAAAAAAACCCCAACCAGCTTATTTCGCGCGCACTAAAGAGGATGGGACTTACACCCTTTCCTACATGCGAGAAAATACGTATTACTTGTATGCCCTCGACGACATCAACGGCAATTACAGGTATGATATGGGGGAAGCAATTGGGTTCCTCGGAGGGCCTCATCAACTTACAATAGAAAAAACGGATACCATCGGTTTCTATTTAAGTACGCCACGATTTGAGACACCCGTGGTCAATGATTATGACACAGACTCTATAGGTAGTTTGAGTTTTTCATGGGATCCGTATTATTCTCAGCCAATAATCGAAAGTGCGAATACCATTCCATTTGTCACATCCAGGAACACAACCCAGGACACTGTTTTAATGTATTTCAAAGGACGACCTACTGATCGCTTCGAAACGGTTTATGTGAGTTGGAATGATGTATTTCGGGATACCATCAGCATACCTTTCTTTGAAAAAGCACTTAATACACCATTCACACTTGGCCATGGCATAGACAAACGGATGCGCGTGGATCAGAAATTGGCGCTTAACACCAAAGGCGATATCCAGGTTCGCGATGCATCAAGAGTAACATTACTCGAAGATTCTATCGCGATTGCTGCGTCCATTGCACCTGCGGAAAAAGGATTCGAAATAATCGCCCAACGCAAACCAGGGAAAAAATACCAACTCACAATTTTGCCAGAGGCCTTCAGCAATCCGGTGGGACAAACAAACGATACAGTTGTAGTCAACTTCACATCACTCAAACCAGAGGAACTCGGTGAGCTTATTCTTGATGTAAAGTTTGATTCTGTGATGAACAACAATCTTTTTCAGCTATACGACAAAGCAGGACTAGAAGTATTTCGCGCAATCAATATTCAACCGGGAGAACTTACAATACCTCATCTTTCACCCGGAGAATACACGGCGTCATTTCTGCACGATACCAATAGCAACGGACTTTTTGATCCCGCCATATATAAAACAAAACAACAACCAGAAAGGGTTTACAGGCTGAATGCAAAAATGAACGTGCGCTCCAATTGGCAACTCAGGCAACGCTGGGAAATTCGGGATTAAACCTAGATTTTGCAGTCGGAATCGTGATGAAACGTTGAAAGCCAAAAAGGACGGGTGCTCCCGCAGGATTTTCATTTGATAGCGTATCACACATACGGTGAAAATAAAAATCGAGGAAGTGCACGACATTGAAGGATTTCAGCGTTGTAATAGATTTCGGCTGCATAATCTGGGTTAAACATTACGTCATCGATCTGCGACTAATCTTATGCCAGATAAAACGGAATAAAATCAATGCGTGATTCAAACAGGTTCTGAAAAATCCGTAGTGATCGACCATGATAGACCATCTTTCTTTTAGTCCGAGTTTGCGTCGCTTAGCGGACGTACCACCTTCCAGAAAACGTGAAATAAATAACCCGGTGTGAACTGTACGCTCAGCCTGTTTTAAAACACGAATAGTCCAGTCTATATCCGCACTGATTTTATAATCCAGATTGTACTCGCTGGCTTTACTTCGTTTTGCGATAAACGACTGGTGAGAAACACACATGCCAAATTGCAGACTTTTCCAGTTCAAATCTACCGGCGGTGTTAACCTGCGGCTTCCCAACTCCATTCCATTTTCATCCACTATCATCGTTTGCCCATAGTAAGCATCGGCTCCATCGAAATCCGCAAAAACCTTTTCGAGTGTATTTACCGTAAACAATTCATCTCCGGCATTCAGAAAAAGCACATAATCTCCGGTTGCATGTCTCAAACCTTTGTTCATAGCGTCATAAATGCCCTTGTCTTTTTCCGAAATAACAGTCGCGAAATGATTTCTGTGCTGAGCTACAATTTCCATTGTTTTATCAGTAGAAGCCCCATCTACAACAATATACTCAATCGCTTTGTAGGTTTGATCAAAGACACTTTTTAATGTGCGTTCAAGGAGCTGATCAGCATTAAAAGTGACGGTAACAATAGAAATAACGGGCGATTGCTTCATGAAGGGATATACGCATCCGATTGTTGAGTAGATGCATCAAGGGCCGAAAATAAGATCAAACCACTTGCGATACATTTGTCAAAATGGCAGAGGAACATCCTTATAAGAAATTCAGTTCATGGTGGATGCAATTCATTAACACCTGTATTTCACTTCTCAAAGTGACACTAAAGTCGCGTGCTGTCCGCAATATGCCTGTTGCAAAGTCGTCCAAATTGTTGGTTCTTGGCACCGGACCATCATTCAAAACTTCGCTCGAAAAAGACCTCAACTATTTTCAATCAAACACCGTGTTGGTGGTCAATAGTTTTTCGATCACAGAAACCTACACCAAAATAAAGCCCGCATATTATGCCATGCTCGATCCTGGAATCTGGCTCGGTGATATTGAAGTGATGAACAATACGTTGCACGCCATCCAGGAAGACACCAGATGGCCGATGGTTTTGTTCCTTCCGCGTGAAGCCGGCAATTCTCCAAAAATCAAAAAACTGTCGAATCCGAATCTCACCTTATGTTACATCAATTATGTGGTGTTCAAAGGTTTTCCTTCGGTTGCGCATTATTTTTTTCGGCGGAATCGTGCTATGCCACAAAGCCAAAATGTTTTGGTGGCCTCCTTGTTTCTTGGAATATCGATTGGTTTCAGGAGAATCGAATTGTTTGGTGCCGATCACAATTGGCACCAGCAATTGCACGTTGATGAGAACAATGTTGTTAACCTGAAACACGTGCATTTTTACGAAAGTGAGGCACACTTGAAGTTTGTACCTTTCTGGAAAATGGCCCATTCCAAAGAAACCTTTCGGATGGACGAAATTTTTCATGCATGGGCCAAGGTATTTCATGGCTACGTCATTCTGCAGAGATACGCCACTGCACAGGGCGCTGAAATCGTCAATCGCAGTGAAATTTCGTTTATCGATGCCTTTAAACGCGAGCCCTTTTCATGAGTGAGATCTTTCTTAAAAATCCTTTTACACTTTGGCTGCGCTGGCTTTTCATGTGGATGAGGCTCCGGTTGAAACATCGTGGAAAACATCTCACGCTGGAATACTTATGTGAAGTATCGGGAAGCACGTTTTCAGAATACAATACCATCCGAAAATACGCCCGTGTTCGTGACAGCAGCTTTGGAAGTTATTCCTACGTTTCACGCGAATCCCAGGTTTACCATGCGAGTGTTGGCAAATTTACCTGCATTGGTCCACAGGTCATCATTGGGCCAGGCGAACACCCCACGCAATTTGTATCATCCCATCCCATTTTTTATTCAACACTGGGTCAAAGCAATCCAGTTATTGTAGAAGAAAACCTGTTTGAGGAATTTCCACGTACACATGTAGGCAACGATGTTTGGATCGGGGCCAGGGCCATCATCCGAACCGGGATTACCATAGGCGACGGCGCCATAATTGCATCCGGAGCCGTTGTCGTTCAGGATGTTGCCCCTTACAGCATCGTTGGTGGGGTTCCTGCCAAACCCATCCGCTACCGTTTCAGTGAAGAAGAAATCAAGGCAATTCGGGCAACCCGATGGTGGGACAACGACCTGAAATGGCTGCAGGCGCACAGGGAAGCTTTTGCGGATGTAAATGCTTTTGTGAAGTTGAATACCTGATCCGACCCAATTTTTTCTAACGAACACGTTTTTAAGCTGTACTACCCTTACTTTGCATCCTTCGAGATCATACTATGAACAACGAAAAAATCGAGAACGTCAATATCCATTCAAATCCGACTTCACGCCCGGGCGGCGATAAGTCCAAAGCTGTTCTTCCATTGGTAGGAGCACTTATTTTGATTGTTGGAATCTGGATTGGAAACTCCTTCAGCGATCGCAATGTGCTTCGCATCAAGCCCAGCACGCAGGAGAATGCCAATAAACTTGTAAGCCTGATCGATTACATCGAAGACAATTATGTTGATAGCATTGACAAGGGAAAATTGATAGACGACGCCATTCAGAGCGTGCTTCAAAACCTGGATCCACACAGCTATTATCTCACGGCAGAACACCGCGCCGATGAGGAAGAGCGCATGAATGGGGCTTTCGATGGCATTGGTATCGAGTTTCTTATTTTGCGCGATACGCTTATGGTAGTTAAAACCGTTGAAAATGGGCCATCTGCCAAGGCGGGCATCCTTTCTGGCGATAGAATAGTTCGTGTAAACGAAACTGAAATGTCTGGAAAAGATCTAAACGGCGAAAAAGCACAAAAACTATTGAAGGGTCAAAAAGGAAGTGACGTCAAAGTTTCTGTATTGCGTCCCGGAACACCCGAAATTCTCAGTTTTAATATTGAAAGAGGCAGTATTCCATTGGAAAGCGTTCCGGCAGCATTTATGTTGGACGACAGCATTGGATATGTGAAAATAGAGAGGTTTGCAGCAACAACGTATGATGAATTTATGAAGAACGTAGAGCCTTTGAAAGAAAAGGGCTGCAACAAACTCATCATGGATTTGCGCGGAAATGGCGGTGGTCTTTTGGATCAGGCTGCACAAATGGTTGAAGAGTTTTTGACACCTGGCAAGCTAATCGTTTACACAGAAGGAATTCACACCGGTAAAAACACGCTGGTGAGCGAGAAAAAGGGGAAATTCCGTGAAATGGAAGTGATTGTACTTATCGATCAGAACAGTGCAAGTGCGAGTGAAATAGTAGCTGGAGCTCTGCAAGACTGGGACAAGAGTATCACCGTAGGGCGTCGTAGTTTCGGTAAAGGATTGGTACAGCATGAAATGGAACTTGCGGACAACAGCGCGTTGCGTTTAACTGTTGCCAGATATTATACTCCAACCGGACGATGTATCCAGAAACCCTATGGAGACAGCATCAATTACGATGGTGATTTCGACAGCCGCATGTCGCGAGGTGAATTGATGGAAGCCGACAGTGTTTCTTTTCCCGATTCACTGCGATACAAAACTCCCGGTGGCCGCGTTGTATACGGTGGTGGTGGAATTATGCCCGATGTTTTTGTGCCGCTTGACAGCATTTATTTCTCCGGATTGCTTGGTGAAATTGCATACCGTGGACTAATACGTGACTACTGTTTTAATTACATAGACAAAAATCGTTCAGCCATGGCTAAATTCAAAAATGAAGATGCCTTTATTGAAGATTTTGAAGTGCAAGATGCTATGGTTACTGAGTTGGTACAAATTGCAGGGAAAGAACAAATCAAGATAAACACCGCCGCTCTTAAAAAAATTACACCGCATTTGAAAAACCGCATCAAAGCGCAGTTGGCCCGCAATATGTACGACGACAATGCGATGTACCGCGTGCTTTCTGAAACAGATATGGATCTCAAAAAAGCACTTTTGGTAGCTTCCAGTTTCAAAGAGTTTGCTCTTATTCCAGCGGCCAACTAGATCCGCGTTTGTGGTGAGATAAATTGATTGACATGGATAAAAAAAGTGCTCCAAAACGATTTACCCTGAGTAAAGAAGAGCGCTTATCCCGGAAAAAAATAATTGAAACACTGCACGATAGTGGAAAAAGTATTAAATCTCCGGCCATAATCTTAGTATATCAGCTTACCGAATTGCCAACCGCCTTTCCCGCTCAGGTTATGTTTGCTGCCAGCAAAAGGCTATACAAACGTGCCCATGACAGAAATCGCATAAAACGACTGCTGCGCGAAGGATACAGGAAACAAAAACACATTGTTTATACTTCTCTGGATGAGCGGCAAAAACAGGCCGCCTTGCTTTTTATTTTTACCGGACGCCAGCTCCCCAATGCAGCCTATATCCACGGTAAAATTTCTGAGCTTTTATTTCGTTTCAAACAGGAAATAGACAAACCCACACAAATTACTCAACCCGCAGAATAAGATGAAGTCATTTTTGAAAAAAGTATTGAACTCACCCATACGGCTTATATTAATCCTTTCTACAGTCGCGATCATCACCTTTTCGGCTACCGTAGCAGAAGATTATTTCGAGATTTCCAAAAACATGGAAATTTTCACCTCTGTATACAAAGAGCTCAACATCTACTATGTGGATGAAACCAAGCCAGGTGCACTGATGAAAACCGGAATTGATGCCATGCTAAGATCGCTTGATCCGTATACCGTGTATTATCCGGAATCCAAAATCGAGGATGCCATGTTTATGCAGACCGGACAATATGGAGGTATAGGCACTTTGGTAAATACCATCGATGGAAAAATAACCGTTACCGAACCCTATCAGGGATATGCGGCTGTAAAATCAGGTTTGATGGCAGGTGATGTAATCGTTAAAGTGGATGGCAAATCTGTGGAAGGCAAACATCACGACGAAATTGGTGATTTGCTCACCGGCAATCCGGGAAGCAAAGTGGATATTACCATTCGCCGCAGCGGTGAAACTTCAGACCGCACCATTGCGATTACCCGCGAAGAAATAAAAATTCCGGATGTGCCATTTTTCAGCATGCTGGATGACGGAAATACCGGCTATATCAAACTTACCGGATTTACCCAAACCGCAAGTGCCGAAGTCAAATCAGCGTTTCAGGAACTGAAGAAAAAAAACATGACCCGGCTAGTGCTTGATCTCCGTGGCAATGGCGGAGGACTTTTGCGAGAGGCCATCAACATCGTAAACTTCTTTGTACCAAAGGGCACAGAGATAGTTAGAACAAAAGGAAAAATTGAAGAGTGGAATAAAACCTACACCGGGCTTAACGAGCCACTTGACACTTCTATTCCAATCGTTGTGCTTGTAGATGGCATGTCGGCAAGTGCTTCCGAAATTGTAAGCGGAAGTTTGCAGGATCTGGATCGCGCAGTTGTTCTCGGAGAAGAATCATACGGAAAAGGACTTGTGCAACAAACCAAAGATGTTGCCTACAACTCGAAAATGAAACTCACTGTAGCCAAATACTATACTCCCAGTGGAAGGTGCATTCAACGCCTCGATTATTCGCATCGCGATGATGGAACAGGGCGCGTAAATGCCGTGGCCGATTCGCTCATTAAACCTTTCAAAACAAAAGCAGGAAGAACGGTGTATGATGGTCGTGGTATTGCACCCGATGTTGAGGTAAAGCAGGATGAAGCCTCTCATATTCTTGCCGGATTAGTTGAACACTGGGTAGCGTTCCACTGGGTAACAGATTTCAGGCAGAAACATGAAACCATCGATTCTGCTGCAACTTTCAAACTTAGTGACAGCGATTACGACGCATTTATGAAATATGCTGCCGGGCAAAAATTCGAATACGAAACGGGTACTGAGAAACTGTATGAAGAACTGAAAAAAGTAGCTAAAGAAGAAAAGTATTACGAAGGTGCTGAAGGAGAATTTGACAAATTGTTTACCCGCATTGCGCCTCAAAAAGAATCAGATCTAATCAAGTTTAAGAAACAGATCAGGGAATTTCTGGAAAACGAAATTGTATCGCGCTATTATTACCAGGATGGAAGAGCCAAGAATGCACTTCCTGGCGATATCTGCATCATGAAAGCGAAGGAAGTACTGAATACAAACTACGCGAGTTTACTGCAAGGTCCGCCAGGTGGGAAGAAGAAATAAATCTCACCATTCCACTACACCTATTCGTTGAAGATTAGCAACAAGCATTGGCATCAATTCCTTCACTACAGCGAGCTGGGAGGATATGCCATTACTATTTGCGCTCTGCCTCTAAGCAATTTATTCATGTCTATTGGCATGATTGTGCTTGCTTCTGTTTGTGTTTTGCAGTTTGTCTCCGGCCCTTCCAATACTGAGAGAAAAAAACGACTCCAGCGGTTTGTAAAAACTCCTTCCTTCTGGATGTTATCCGGTATCTATGTGATGGTTTTCCTGGGCATGTTTTGGACAGAAAACAGCAACCACGGGTTCTGGGATCTCAGAATGAAATTGCCCATCCTGACCATGCCTATTATTCTTGCCCTGCTCAATCCATTGAACCAGCGCAATATCAGAATTCTCAAAGGTTTGTTTATCCTCAGCCTGACGTTTTCGTTGTGTTACTGTCTGCTTGTTTACGCTGGGTTGATTCCGTATGAGCTTCAGGATATTCGTGACATATCCGTTTTTATTTCACACATTCGCTTCAGTCTGTTGCTCGTCGCAGGCTTGCTTATTGCATACCATGAAACGTGGTCCAGGGGTATTGTTGGAAAAGCTTTTTGTATAACGCTCACTCTTGGGTTTGTTTATTTTTTGTTCATCATCGAAAGCCTTACAGGAATTGCAGCATTGGCCTTGGTGATGGTATGCAGGCTTATTCAAAAATTTCTGATCTCCAAAAACAAAACGACCAAATGGGTTATTGCATCAACCATGGTGGTTCTGCCAATCGTCACAGCGGGTTATCTTTACTCTTGTTACACTTCCTATTTTCGTGTTACCCAAATCGATTGGAACAATTTACCTGCTAAAACGATTCACGGTGACTCTTATGATCACAACAAACAATATCCACTCATCGAAAATGGTCATTATACCTATACCTATCTGGCCTGGGGAGAATTGTATGGTGGATGGATAGAACGCAGCACAATGTCACTTGACAGTCTCGACAAAAAAGGCGGCAGTCTGAAAGGGACTTTGATTCGGTATCTGGCATCAAAAGATTTGCACAAAGATCTTGATGGCATTCGTCAATTGTCGCAAGAGGATATCATTAACATTGAAAATGGCGAGACATCAATTGGTTTAGAGAATCAGAATCCCATTCGCAAACGCATCGATCGTGTGCTTTTTGAATACTCCAATTTTCGCGCAGGAGGGTCGGCCAATGGACACAGCGTATTTCAACGCCTTGAGTTCTGGCGGGCGGCATGGGGAATCATTCAAAAAAATTTCTGGTATGGTGTGGGCACAGGTGATACCAAAGCCGCTTTCGCTTTGGAATACCATTTCATGCAATCCACACTCGATGCAGATCACCGGCTGCGCGCCCACAATCAATACCTTACAATGTGGCTCACGTATGGTCTCTTCGGGTTTTTGTATTTCGCTCTGGCAATAATTATTGGACTTAGAAAAGGTGGATGGAAACATACGCTTTATGCTCCATTTGTTTTATTAACACTTCTATCCTTTTGCTCAGAAGACACTCTTGAAAGTCAGGCAGGAGTTATGTTCTTTATTTTTTTCTCAGTCTTTCTTCATCCGGCATTTGAGAAAAACGCTTCATTGAAGAATAGCGTGCACAACGTCAGACGGTGAGATATCCAGAAACTCACCCTTTTGAGGGTGTTGCTTTGCGATCAGGACGCGCGCATATTTTCCAAGTGGTGCCCATCTACCCGCATGCATCGGACGTTTGGGTGTATACAATCCAATAGCCTTCTTACCCAGAGCAGCCGCAATATGCAACGGACCCGTACTGGCTGCTACCAGCACATCACACGCATCAATAAATGCGATCAATTCGTCCAAAGTGAGTTGTCCGGTTAGGTCCACAACGGGCAAAGTCCGCAGATCACATTCCCTGCGAATTGCTTCACCTTCGGCCGCTGTGCCCGTGATAAAAATGCGTGTCTTATCGACCGGCAATAGTGCAGTTAGTTTAGCAAAATTGGCAACACCCCACTCTACCGCGCTGCCCTTGGATTTCGGATGAAGAATGATATTGAGTTTATCATGTTGAATCAATTCCGAAATCTCCTTTCTCAAAAGTCCTTTCGGTTTTAAACCATAGTTCAAAGTGATTTCTTCCAAAGAAGGTATCACATCGATGCCCAAAGGCTTAAGCAATTTGAAATTCAACTGAGCCTCGTGAAGTGCCGAGTTTTTCCGTGTAAAAAAAACAAGCTTATTCACTTTGGTGATGGTCTGCAATCTTCGGCCTGTTGCAATACGCATTGGAATTCCAGCTCGTTTCGCCAGCCAAAGCAATTCTTTGCGAGGGAAAACATGCACGATACAATCTGCATGTAAGTTTTTTAAAATGTCAATTTGTTCCTGAGGAGATTTGTCCTTCGATGCATCCCAATCTATAAATTCATCCACGTATTTGCAACATCGAATGATTGGGCCGGTGTATGTTCTGCCAATAAACAGAATCTGAATTCCGGGGAATTTTTTCTTCAAAGCACCACACATTGGTAAGGTCAGCACAACATCGCCAATGCTATCCGTGCGGGATATGATGATTCGCTTCATGCTTTTTCCTTCCTCCATAGTTCGATGAGTTTGGTGTATTTGCGCCATGTGGCATAGGCACTCAATCGCGAGATGGTAAAACCTGTAGACCCATCAAGAAAACCCCGTTTCAGGAAGTAACTCTTGATAAACTGTGCTACAACCTTAGATAGAATGATGATACGATTGGTCTTCATTCCACGTTGAAACAACTCCTTTGAAGCAATATCTCCAAAGTATTCTATTTGCCGCAGGTGATCTTCGCGCGTGTAGTAAGAATAATGCAGAATATCGCCTTCTAAAAAACCGGTAGAATCCTTTTCCGACAATTCAAGACGATCATGCGGATTAACACCCATCCAATGCGCTTTTCCTCGTTTTACCAATCGCAATTTCGTATCCGGATACCATCCGCAATGTTTGACCCAATGTCCGCAATAATTCGTCAGGCGATTCATGTGATATCCTTCGTGCTTCGGATTTTTCTTCACTTCGAGAATTTGTTGCTTCAGCTTTTCATCAAGTGCTTCATCGGCGTCAAGTGAAAGAATAAGCTCATGCGAAGTCTTATCAAGTGCGAAGTTTTTTTGCTGAATATGTCCGCCAAACGCATTGCGAATAAATACAACTCCAAATTCCTGGCAGATATCCGCGGTGCTATCTGTAGAGAATGAATCCACCACCACGATTTCATCAGCAATGCCATGCAACGACTCCAGGCATCGCCGGATATTGCGTTCTTCGTTGAATGTTATAATGGCGGCAGAGAGTTTCATTCTACGGCAAGGATAATACGATTTGAAGCAAACCAACGCTCGCTATCAGCCTCGCCCCTCACTATACAATTTTGAGATCAATGCCCATTGCCAATAGTCCAAGTAACAAGAGTCCGAAAATCACGCGGTACCAGCCAAAAAGTTTGAAACCGTGTTTGGTGAGAAAACCTATAAACAATTTGATCGCGAGCATAGCAACAATGAAGGCAACAACATTGCCTATCAGAAGCAATTTGATGTTCTCGCCATCAAAAATTTCCGGCACTTCTTTCCATGATTTATAGGCCTTGTAAACGCTTGCTCCGGCGAGGGTTGGCACGGCAAGGAAAAAGGAAAACTCAGCAGCCTGTTTACGAGTTAGACCCTGAGTCATTCCACCAATAATGGTTGCCGCACTTCGGCTAACTCCGGGGATCATGGCGATGCATTGAAACAAGCCAATTTTAAAAGCCCGGCTATAGGTAACAGGAACTTCATTGCGCGGATTGAGCCATCGGTCAATAAAAATCAGGATCACACCGCCGACCACAAAAGAAATGGCCACAGTGAGCACACTTTCGAGCATAAAATCAATGGTGTCGCTCAAAACAACTCCAAGAATAGCAGCAGGTAAAAAGCCGATAAAAAGTTTGTAGTAAAAATTAAGGCTCTGAAAGAATTTCTTCCAATACAATATGAGCACACTCAAAATGGCTCCAAACTGAATATTGATAATAAAAGCCTCTGTGAACTTGCCCGGTTCTACGCCAAGTAAATGAGAAGCAACAATCATATGACCAGTGCTGCTCACAGGTAAAAACTCGGTCAGGCCTTCGACAATGGCAATTATAATCGCCTGTAAGACAGTCAACTGATTCTAGATTAGGATGATTATACTGATTTAGGAGCGTTGCTTTCTGCCTTTCGTGGTTTATGCATGATGCCATAGCCTACTACCACAAATCCAAGCAAAACAACAATCGGGGCGAGCGTAATGCGACGAAAGCTGAAAATACTTTCATCAAAAACATTGGGGTCAGGGCTGCCACCGCCACTCATCAATAAAAATCCGAGGATAATAACCAGCACACCAGCCATAAGGAATACATAGTTTTTTCGCTGAAAAGCAAATTGCAATTCCGATTTTTTGGCAGGTGCAGTCTTTGGTGCTTGTTTCATAATGCAAAGAAGCAAAATTTCGGCTTCCAAAAAAAGTCCAAATGGAGCGCTTATTCACAAAAAGTGCTTAACACATGGCTTTATTACCTCAAAATGTACATTTTTCCGAAGCCGCGGTTAAAAAAGCGAGAAGCCGAAGTTTCGGATAAATCCATGCTTTGGCCATGCAATCTGGCCTCTACACGGTATAGATACACTCCATTGGCCAATAAATCTCCAAATTCGTCTCGTCCATCCCACCAATAATCGGTGAGATTGCGGCCAATAAAAACCGGTCCCAACTCAGCCTGGGTAATTTCGCGCACGATATCACCGCTGATATTCATAATCTGGATTTTAAACTCTTCGGGGACTTCTGTACCCGTAAGTGTGAAAACAAATTGCGTGCGGGTGCTGAAGGGATTAGGGTAATTGAGCACTTCGGTGATAGAGGGTTTGGAAAAGACCTCAAATTCGATCTGGTAATCGTAATCGCCGCTCACATTTCCCGTCTTATCCGAAGCCTGCACACGGAGTTTGTATTTCCCATCTTCGGTGAGTTGCGGCAAAAAATCAATTCGACTCTTATTAGATGAATTCGCAGCGGGTGTCCATTGCATAATTCCAGAACCGAAATATACCGGAACATCGGGAGCAGAAGGTGTAGAAAGAAAAACCTTGAAATGGGACGTATCCGCTTCTTCATTCAATAAAAAAAACGGACTTTCATCATCCAGGCAAATTACAATATGCGGTTCAGTGCTCACAAGATCACCATTGAGTATGTGCCTGCCATCAAAAGTCACATCGAGCACTGGATTGATATTATCGGCTTCAACAAAAAACGCAAACTGTGCAAGATTATTGAAATGATATTGCTCCGGTTGATGGGGTTGTTGTGTAATTGAATCGAAGGGATTTACTTCCATCTTCAAATAATTCAATCCCGTGTAGAACCGGGTATCAACATGCAGAGTATCTATTAAAATGCCGCCAGATGCAAGGGGTGCTTGCAGAGGATACGCAATTTTGTGAACCACATTTTTGGTATCAGTAAGGCTGTATTTCACCATCAGACTATCCATGTCGTAGGGAGAAATATTCTCAATAGCTATGGCAATAAGCAATTCTTCTCCTTCCTGCAAGGTATCTTTGTTCAAATAAAATCCTGCTGCTGGATTCACAGCGCATTCTGGAGCCTGTTCATAAAACAAATGCCATCTGTCTATTTGTGGTGGAGTATTAAAAGCTATATCCCTCACACGCGCTTCAAATCGAAGAAAAGGATATTGTTCTTCGTTGATAAGGAAATCAAGATCGCTTATTTGAGAAGGATTCTGCGCCCAATCTGAAAGTATAAAATCGTTTCCCAACCAGTTCATGCCGTGTAAACGAATGCGTGTGGTATCACCTTCAGCGTTATCCAAAGATCCAATTTCCCATTCTGCGAGATCCCAATTTAAGCCCGGTCCAATAATTGGCCCGGTGACGATACCCTGACCTTCCGCTCCAATCAAAGGGGCATTCATTACTAGATATTCATCGGGCAAAGCACCAACAATTTCCTGTTTCGTTTCCGGATGACCCATCTTCATAAAAAAGATAAATGGAAGTGAATCAGGAGCATTCAGAATCTGATCTGCATCCAACAAGTCGAATGCAGTTTCCACCTCCGAAGGCCATTGTCCTTTTTCCATGAATTGCCATGTGTAAATGAGCAGATAATTTCCATCCGGAATTTCATTCGACACCATATCTGCAAATCCCTGAAGTTGTAAAGGGTCATTTTGCTGAAAAATAAAATAACGTTCCGTTCTTCCTCTCGAATTCGCGCTGGCCAGTGTGTTTCCATAATCATGTTCCGGATTGCTTCCATTGTAATTGCTCTCCCATGGCATAAATGTGGTGCTGTCTATAACCGCAACCATAAGTGCCGAAGGGCTAAAACCGAAGCCGCCATAATCCATCACATTGAGGCCAATCTGGTAAAGAGTTCCCAGAGATTCAAATGTTGTGTTTGCGCTGCCGTAAACTTCACATTTCAGATTTCCTTCCAATGGATTAAACTCCCATTCGCGTGAGTTGCGATTGTAGTCAAGGTTGACTTTGCCATCGTCCTTAAATTGAAAAAAATGATCCTGGCCCCATCCTGTTTTGTTTTCAATAAACTGAAAACTGGATTCGTGCCAGCGAAATCCCTCCTCAGGTGAAAGGCTGTCAGCAGATGTTCTCCAGAACACAACCATGCTATCAGATAGTGCAACAGGTAACTGCCAGTCTACCACACCTCCTTCTTGCGTTATGGTTGTTTGCTGCATCCAGGGCGAATCAAACGTGTCGGTAGTATCTGCCTGGATGCGGTATGTTTTTTCAGGTTCAAAAGGAAATCCAATCGAAGCATGCAGCGTTGGCTGTGAGTTATCTGTTACAGCAAATTGATAGGGATAGACAGGAATCAAATCACCGCTTGTAATCACAAGCGATTTTCCCAAAACGACATTGTTGCCCGTATTGTCCATCTCATCCACCGCGTTCAAAGGAAAATCCACAAACACATCAAATGTATTTTGTCCCATCGCAGTCAGCACATCTGTAGGAAGCGCAAAAGAAATTGTATCCCGGTAAATGATCCTATCAAGGGTTATACTGTAAACTGAATCCGCACCATTCGGATAATGCCTTACCAATTCAACACCAACATCATCGTTGGTTGCCTTGCCCAAATTCTCAATAACAATTTTGACTTCAAACGTTTCATTTGTGGCCATCACTTCCGACGGATTAAAAAAGATGTCAGAAGCAGAAATGCTGTAGTCTGGTTTTTCATACGTATAAATTTTGATCGCAGGATCGCCATGCAAAGCAAAATTATGTGCCACATTTTCGCGGTAATAATCACCTGAAATCTGAAAATTGCGAATGGCTTCCTGCATGCATTTTCCTATAGAACTTCCATAGCTATTTACAAATAATTCCTTGTAAAAATTATCGGTGTAAAAATTGAGATAAGAAGGAATTCCAAGATCGCTTTTGGCCAGAAAACCAATAACACCGCGGTTTGGTACCAACACAAAATTTTCGCTTGTACTAGATGCATCAGACAAATGGATATTGCCTGTATAGCACGAATTGCCAATAAGCAACGGATATTTTCCCTGGTTGTTGTAACTCTCAGGCGAATCGATGTTTTGATCAAATCCGGTCGCACTCGCATGTCCAAAAAATGTCATCAGCGAAACTCCCTGATTGATGAGCAATTGGATAGAATCGGAAACCGTAAGTTGAATAGGATCGGTGGAGTTTTTGAAGAACGAATATACTTTTCCTCCAAAGCAGGTATCTTGAGCGGTGGTCTTATAAAAATTGAGATAAGTGCGAAATGTATTTTGTTCAAACTCGGCAGAACCTCCGCCAAAATGCAGGATGTTTTTTTGCCACATCGCTGGTTCCTGAGACTCGTGTTCAATTACTTTATTGAGGTACTCCAACACTTCTGAAGGTGTTTGGGCAGAAAGTCTTCCGGTTGGAATAGCGGGTTCAAAAAGTGTTCCATTCAACCCGGCAGTCATCATAATATCACTCCCGGGATAACCCCATGTTGGAACAAGATTGCGCATGTATTTTTCCGGATCATTTCTGGCACCAACGGTGGAACTGAAATTCGCTTCATGAATACTCTTTCCAACCAGAAAAAGATGTGTTGGATCGTTGGGCCAGGTGTCCAGTAAGTGATCACAAAAACGTTTGATCGCCAAAGGATTTTTTTCAATACCCGCTGCATATTGCAGATACAAATCTTCGACATTGACCTGAAGAGTATGTACATCTGGTGCTTCGCGATACGCAGCATAATTCTGAGTTGCATTCCACAACAACGGATGGGTAATAAAAATGATGGTGTTTTCCTGCTCTTGTGCCGTGTAATCCGTAAAAAAACCACTGGGAGAAACCGGCTCAATGGACGATACGCTTTGAATGGAGGCACTTTCGATAAGCATTAGTTCTGAAATGGCGCTGTTCATCGGAACTATTCCTTTCCACAATCCATCAGAATTGGTTAAGAGTACTTCGGTTGCATTTCCGTTCTTGAGGAGAAATAGCCGCGGTGAACCATTATCAAATCCATCGATTTCAATCAGCGAATTGAGTTCATTGAATGGATTATCCAATTCAAAAACGGTGAATTCAGAATTGCTGAAATCAAAATCACGGGCATACTTAATTTCAATATAACTCACCGCATTGTAATCTGATGCCACGCCAAGATCGTTAATGCTTTTATGTGTAATCTTCGTGGTACTGCCAAGTTGCGCATTATCCAGATTAAAAGAAATATCATTCAACCGATATCCGTAGTACATCGAATCAACCATCAATTGAAATGGGCTTCCCCAGCCAATTTGCAGATGATGATTGGGAGAACCAAGAGCAAGCGAAGCTCCGGCGCTGATAGTCCTTACGGTCGCAGATGGAGCGCCGGGTCCGGTATAGGCATGATCCGTCGGAATATTTTTTTCGTGTACACCACCCATTCCAAATTTAAAGTCGAACCATCCTTCGGCCTCATTGTAGCTAGGCAGACTTATGCCATTAAAATCCTGCCTCCCGATGAGGTATTCGTTGTGAAACTCGGCCTTTGACGTAATGAGACAATAATCGCGAGCGGAGTAATTTTCAAAATCAGAAAGGCCAGAGTTAAAAGTTCGCAAACCTTCGCTGTTGCCTATTGTCAAAAAATAATGGATGGTATCATTGAACAAACTGTACTCCGGATTGGGCACATGTTGCGGACTATCATACACCATGCTATCCAACCACGCATCGTTTTTTTCACCAAAAAATTCGATAAAATCCCCGGGGTTAATCACGCCGTCGTCTTCGCCTTCCACATGGATATACAATTGTTTTCCTCTACCGTACAACTGAATAAAGTGCGGATCTACGCTGCCCACCGGAAAACCGCTGTTGAGCAAACTCTCATACGAAACGCGGTAAACACCATCTTGAGAAACCGGAATTTTCCAATAGGGCTGATTGTAGTTGATCCACTCATTGCCATACTGCGCAGCCAATGGTGATGCGCCCATAAGCAGCATACTTATTGACAGCAAGAGCCCATATGGCACGATATGTCTCACCCAAAACATCGGATTCAATACACTTTCTTAATGCGCAAGTTAGAAAGGAATTTTCCCCATCTGCACACAGGTTGGCCGAATTATTCAATTCCTTTTTATCCTTGCACTTATGCTCACTCGTCCAATAACTATACTATTCGCCCTGATTTGCATGATGGCTTCCATCCAAATTGATGCACAGGCGCACTCCATTCGTGGTATTGTGCGCGATAGGGCAACCGGAGAAATCATAGTAGGCGCTGTGGTGAGAAATACATCCGGTGATGGTCAGGCCACAGGCATCGAAGGCCAATTTGTTGTTACTATTTCCGGCCCACAGGATTCCCTTATGGTGAGCATGATTGGCTATAAATCGCGCTCATTTTCCGGAAGTGAAATCTTAGCAATGACGGTAGTCGAACTCCTGATTTCTCCCATCGAAGAAACGCTCAATATGGTCGTTATTTCGGCCGGAAAGTTTGAGCAAAAACTGGGAGAAGTAACAGTGAGTATGGAAGTGATCCAGCCAGAATTACTGCACGACAAAAACGTGGTTGTAGCCGATGAAGCCCTGCAACAAACGCCCGGAGTGAGCATTGTTGACGGCGAACCACAGATTCGCAGCGGAAGTGGTTACAGCTTCGGTGCTGGAAGCCGTGTGCAGATTCTTGTCGACGATTTGCCTTTGCTTAGTGGTGATGCTGGAAGACCTTCCTGGGGATTTTTTCCGGTAGAAAACCTTTCACAGATCGAAGTCATAAAAGGCGCAAGTAGCGTCTTATACGGCAGTGCGGCTTTGAGCGGAGTGATCAATATGCGCACTGCCTTTCCCGATGATACGGCCAAAACGGTTATAACACTTTTTCACGGCGTGTACAGTGATCCACAAAACGATAGCGCCAAATACTGGAGTGCAACCCCAATGCGCAGTGGTCTCAATTTTCTTCACTCCCAAAAATTAGGTCAGCTCGACCTTGTGATTGGAGGAAGTTATTATGGTGATGATGGGCATCTTGGCCCCATTCCAGATAGTGTTACCGGTGCCATCGAAAACAAATACAATCCATTCACTGTAGATCGGTATTATGCTACAAACCGGGGAAGAATCAATGCGAATCTTCGATACCGCAATAAAAAAATTGTGGGCTTGAGTTATGGTATCAATACCAATTGGCGGCAACGGCAATTGGTTTACTACATCTACTTCGACTAAG
>JBJXFC010000296.1:0-9409 GCA_046153915.1 Flavobacteriales bacterium | reverse complement strand
GTTTTAAAAATGCCGTGGTCTGCAAAGAACAGCCAGACGACGCCACATGGGATGCAGGTGATATCCGATACAACGTTTTACGTTGGACGTCTTCACCCGAACCTCCGTTTGGTGGATATGGACCAAGCTTTGTAAATCCACGCACCGGTGAAATCATTGGTGCAGACATCATGCTCGAATTTGTTGCAATCGTAAACCGTGTGAATGCCGAAAAAATCTTCAAATCTGCCGGTATGCTAAACGACGACGAACTTGAAAAACAACTTGGACGTCAAATTCGCAACCCTTTCCTCTGCATGGCCGGTGCGCAAACCAATCACAATGTAGCATTTGGAAGCACGGCAGCTGAAGCCATGGGCATGGACAAAGCTGCTGAAAAAGAAATAGTAAGACAGTTGTTGTATCGTCTCATTTTGCATGAAGTAGGACATACACTCGGACTCACCCACAACATGCGTGCAAGCACCATGAGTAGTTTGGAAGATGCCAAAAATCCTGAGAAAGTAGAAAAGGATGGATTGGCAAACAGCGTAATGGAATACCCTGCTTTTAACTACCAGCTTAAACCGGAGCATCAAACGTTGTATTGTGATACCAAGCCAGGCCCATACGACTATTGGGTGATAGAATATGGCTATAACCCTGCCATGAACGATGATCTTGCTGAGATTGTGCGTCTTAAAAAAATTGCAGATCGCAGCACAGATCCTAAACTCATGTATGGAAATGATGCTGACGATATGCGCAGCAGCGGACGTGGAATTGATCCCGATGTAAATATCTACGATCTCACCAACGATCCAGTGGCCTATGCTGCAGAGCGCTGCGAATTGGTGAATACCATTCTCCCAAAACTGAAAGACAAATTCCAGAGAAGCAATCAGAGCTACCAGGAAATGTTGCAGGCCTATTTGATCACCACGGGCGAATATGGCAATCAATTGCGTGTGATGACCCGCCAGATTGGTGGTGTGCACTATGACAGAAGTTATTTTGGACAGGACACCAAAGTGCGCCCATTCGAAGCAGTAAGTGAAGCCAAACAAAAAGCAGCTGTTGCGGCTTTATCGAAGTATGCATTCTCTCCTACTGCATTTGACAACGCTGCTGGTGTATACAACTATCTGCTCGAACAACGCCGTGGTTTCAATCACTTCTCCAACAATGAAGACCCGCACATTCATCAGCGTTTCCTTTTTATGCAAAAGGAATGTCTCAATCATCTGCTGCACGAAAATGTATTGCAACGTATTACAGACAGTCAGCTTTATGGCAATACCTATTCACTTGATGAATATCTGGTAGAACTTACAAATTCAATTTTCAGTGTAGATGCCAAAACCAGTGTAAATACCATGCGTCAGAATTTGCAGATTGAATATGTGAACCGCCTTGCATCGATGCTCGATGAAAAAAGCAGATATGACAATGTGAGCAAGAGCATGGCGTTGAGTGAACTCAAACGCATCGACACCATGATGGCAACAGGAGCATCACCCGATGCCCTTACAAAGGCCCACCGTGATCACGTGCGCACGATTGTGAAAAATGCATTGGAGGCGAAATAATGGATGAAATCGCATCGTGAAATGAATTTTTAATGATTTCCAGAATTCTCTGGATTTATAACAAACCGGAAAACGCCATTCTTATTTGAGTGGCGTTTTTTTATGGGTATTCCGTATAATTGCATCATCAACAATTGATACATCAATGATTAAAGAAAACCTCAATGAAGTCGTTTTGTTTCTGATTGATCAGACCTCGAAAATGGCGCGCCAGTATTCGCAAAAGGAATTCGATTTATTGAACCTGGAAATAACCGTCGAGCAGTGGATTCTGCTAAAACTCGTTGATCAGCACGAGGGCAAAACGCAGGGCGAGATTGCCAACATCTCATTTCGGGATCCGGCATCCATTTCCCGAACATTGGACATTCTTGAGAAAAAAGGCATGATCCGAAGAGGCGGGGTTAAGGAAAGCAAAAAAAAGAAGATTGTGCAACTGACAAAAGAAGGTAAATATTTCATTCTTCAGACCATGCCGCTCATAGACCATATGCGCAGCAAAGGAATAAAGGGCTTGTCTCAAACCGAAGTGGAATCATTGATGAATTTGTTGCTGAGAATGCAAAAAAATTATGGATTTAAGTAATAAGAACCTTGTTTTCAAAAAAAAAAAATCGAAAGAGAATTAAATGGAATGAAGGAAGCAATAGTTCCGTTTTAAATGAAAAATCGAAGATGAGATCCGGAAAATTCCGCTAGCGACATTTCTTCCAGACGCTCATTGATATTCGGCAGAGATTAAATCTTAGGAAAATCGAAATAATCAACACAATCAGGCCATTGCCTTCTTACCAACGTAGAACCTGAGTTATCTCCTATCCTGACTTTCTCATAATGGAAAGTGCTAATCCTGGGTTTTGCACTATCCTAGCAGGCGCATTGAGGCCTCAAACTGCGTGGCACCTAAGATTGTCGAATTGTTCTCAAAAAAAACAGGAGAAAAATTGTGGAATAATTCCATGGCAAGCATCTTAGACTCACAAACCAAAACGTAAACCAGCTGTTCTTAAATTACTTCTTCCCTTGTGGAGCGAGTCAATTTTCCAGATTTTGTAATCTACTTTTTACCTGCCCATGAAACTATTCCTACTCAACTTTTATCTTGTAGTTGATACAAAATCAGAAGCGAATACAATTTCCGATTGTTCAAATCTGGAGCAGGTTGGTGCAACAACAACCGGATTTAATCAAGCCCATTAAAATCAATTCCTTCCCGAATAAAACTAAACTAGATATTTACTATGAAAAATTTTCTATTTCTAATCGGCATTGCGATCGCACACGTTGGCGGAGCTCAATTTTTACCTCCAACTTCATTGGCAATAGACGCTTACAATATGGGGTCGAGTTTTCTTGGTGACCTGGACAATGATGGCGATGAAGATGTAGTTCAAACAGATATTTCCGGAATTGACCTGCGCATATTTTGGAATACAAACGGGCTCTTTACGCTTCAAGTTTTGTCCAATGCACAGTCATTACAGGGAGGGTGCTACGCGAGTGGCGATTTTGATGAAGACGGCGATATCGATCTGGCATGTTCTACCGGTTGGTTAGAAAATGAGAATTTCAATTTCACGAATTCTCATAACTACAACCCAGGGTCTGTCACCGGAGGAATGATTGTTTGCGAGGACGTCAATGGTGACTCGCATTTGGATCTTTTGCTAGGCATTGGAGATGGACCGTACGGAGGTAACGACGAAAATCATTTCTATTCTCTACTGAATGATGGCCTTGGAAATTTTGTGGCTTCAAATACTCCAGCAGAGGAGTTGCGTGTATTCAGTCTGGTAGATATTGATCAGGACGGGTTCAAAGACATGGTAACGCATCAATCTTATCCATATGAACTCAGGTGTTCTTATAACAATGGAGATGGCACATTTCAACCCTATTCTGTTTTGATCTCAAACTTTGATCACATCGCTTCAGGCATCGCAGACCTAAATGGTGATATGCTCGAAGATGTATTCGGTGTGAATGGAAATATTTTAAAAATTTATCATGGTTTGCCTGAGGGGGGCTTATCTCCTGAAGTTGTTTATATGCTAAACGCAAATTTTACCGCATGCTTTGATTGTGCTAGTAATTTATCCACAGACTACGACGGTGATGGAGATATTGACTTGATATTAAGAACCAGTTATCATCAATTACACTTCATCGAAAATACAGGCGTAGGATTTACTGAGCATGGAAACATCCTCACAAGACCTGCAAATCCAATGTCATTCAATTGGATTGATTTAAACAACGATGGAAAAATGGATGGTGTAGAGAGTTCTTCAACTTTCTATTCAGTTATTCAGCACGAAGATGGCATACTCTATACTAATCAAATGCAAGCTGGCTCAGGAGTGCATTGTGGCCATAGCTTCGAAGTATTTGACTTAAATGAAGACGGCACAATGGATTTGCTATCGCGGGGTGAAGTTGGCTGGGTTGGATTCGCTAACGACGGTTATAGTAATTACTCCAGTCTTCTTATGGGATTAACAGCATTACAATATTCCGTTCCAGTCATTTTCACTGACTTCGATCGTGATGGCCAGAAGGACCTTCTAACCGGTTTCGACAGCGGTGCAAATTGTTCTATACGAAAGGACGCCCAACACTTTAAACCCTCGAAAAGAGTATTACCTGACTTAGGCATTAATGATCAATGTTGGGCATTTCTGGAGGCGGATGTAAATCTCGACAATGATCCTGATCTTTTGGTGTTTGCACGCTCAAATGGGATTGGGAAGGTTACGTGGTACGACTACGACGAAATTGAAGGTTGGATCCTACAAACTGTTCTCGCTGATTTAGGAAATTTTGGCCTTGGAAATTATCGGGGAGAAGGTTTGCAAAAGGGCGATTTTAATGGAGACAGTATTCAAGACTTTACAGTCGATGGTTATGTTTTAGAGGGAGATGGCATGGGGAATTATGAAGTCATTGAGGCCTATGATCCCCCATGTGCCAATTGCGATGCGAAATTCTCAGATAATTCGGTTGGAGATATCAACGGAGATGGCCGGGATGATATCGTTTTTGCGGAAATTAATTTCGACAATGACCAAATCAAGATTCTCTATATCGCTTTCGATGGCACGAATTATACTACTACTGAAGCCGTATCATTTACTAATTCACCGCCAATCGATTCATATTGTATTGCCGATTTTGACGGTGATTCCGATATTGATATTGTTTACGGAATATCAAGCGAACTGAAAATAATTTCAAACGATAGTAATGGGACATTTGGTGCGCCAGTTTCTCTCAACTTTACGACAATGCATGATGGCCTGAGACAATTATCAGCTGCAATGATGGACGATGATAACATGCCTGATTTGGTATTGAGTGGGAATGATACTGGGTCCGCCGTCTCATGGTTGTCGGTTGCCATTAACAACTTAGACTCTCCTTTCCAAATCCAATTCAACATTTTCATCGACACCAATGGCAATGGAGTTCAAGACTCAGGCGAATTACCTATGTCCAATCAACAAATATATCTTGGCGAAGAATGGGGATACGTATTCACCGATGAAAACGGTCAATTTCACTTTTTGGGTAGTGAGGGTATCACAACAGCCTCCATAAATCTCGACACGGATTTATGGAGTTTTACCACATCTTCAATTCAAAGTGTTGAATTGACATTGCTGAGTCCAACAGCTGAAATGTTTTTTGGAATCCAACCAATTGGAGTTCAGCACGCTGTCAGTTCGTCAATTAGCACCAGTGGCGAGCTCTGTGGGGGCGCCTACACTCAGTGGTTGTCTGTTACTAACAACGGCAATACTATTGCCAATGGCACGGTCACATACACACTGGATGAATTGTATACTTATTCTGGTGCAACACCTGTTCCGTCGAGCGTAAACGGAAATACAATTATCTGGGAACTTTCTTCACTCCACTATAGTGAAAGTTTCCAAATTGAATTATTAGTTTTTGCACCCTCTTTTGAATTTATGGGAATGGAAGCCTCACACAGCATGTCGACTGATCTTTTTGATGATTTAAACAACATAGTGTTTACTGATCAAATAGAACTTTTACACACTATACAATGCTCATATGACCCCAATGACTTGTTGGAACAACTTGGTGAAACTGAGGAGGGCTATATTCTGCCAACAGGCGAGCTGGAGTATAGAATTCGCTTTCAAAACATGGGCAATGGTCCCGCAGGATATGTTAGAATTGAGGATCAACTTAGCAATAGACTCGATTGGACTACATTGCAGGTAGTTGGCTATTCAGATCCCTATATAGTTGAGATCACACCAGTCGGTAAAGCTATATTTATCTTTGAAGACATTATTTTGCCACCATCTACAACTGATGAGCTAGGTAGTCAGGGTTTTATAACCTTCAGGATACAGCCGTTGGATGACGTTATGCCAGGCGAAGTAATTGAAAACACAGCAGAAATTTTCTTCGATTTGAATCCTGCTATATTAACCAATTCAGAACAAAATACCATCTATGATTGCGTCGATTTGGAACAGGTATCGGCAACAATGACGGAAGCTTGTGTTGGTGAAATACTAGCATTCTCGAGCAATGCCATTTGGTTAGAAGAACTTGTTTGGCAATTTGAAGGAACTACTGTGAGCGGAAATAACTATGAGCATACATTGAATGAAAGCGGGACATTGACCATGACAGCTAACAATAGTTTGTGTGAGTATTCGCAATCATGGGAACTCGCTGCCCAGATAACATTGGCATCGTTCACAGCAAATGGAAATTCGTTAATTGCTAATGAAGCAAGTTCCTATCAATGGTTTTTAAATGGCAATGAAATTCCAGGTGCTACCTCTCAAGCATTTGAAATAACTCAAACCGGAAATTACAGTGTGGAGATTACCGACGGAAGTGGATGTATTGATCTGAGTGACGAACTGATTGTCATATACACTAGAATTGGTGAAATAATGCATCGTCAGGTTCCGATTTATCCAAATCCTGCAAAGGACTTTATTAATCTCAACAGCCGTGATTTCACTGGTTCGGAAGTGTTTCTATGCGATGTTACTGGAAGAATGATCACGTCAATTGGCATTCAAAACGCTGTAAACCAAATCGTAGATATTTCCGCTATACCTAATGGTACCTACCTTTTGAGAACTTCAAAAGGAGATATTGGACATTTGATAATTTTACATTGATAGAAGAACACGAATTGTTAAAGGAATCGAACATAATCCGCATCGATTGCACAGTAATTGAACTGATTTTCACTTTTCAAAAATATTTGATCGCCACCGAAAGACAGAATAACTAACAGCAATAAAGGGCACGAAGATCGTGCCCTTTATTATTTTGTGTTGCTCCGCAATATGGAGACGCGATGAATCGCATTAGAGACGCGATGCGTCGCCTTAGAGACGCGATGCTTCGCTTCTCTACGGGGATATTATTTTGCTTCTTCGCGAACCGTGCGGTCTGCGCTTACGGCTGCCTTTTCAATGCGCATGCGGCCTTGATCGAGGGTAATTACCAAATCTGTATCGCCCACTTCTACCACTTTGCCGTGGATTCCGCCGAGGGTTACGATTTTATCACCCACCTGCAATCCTTCCTGGAATTTTTTCTGCTCTTTCGCTTTCTTCATCTGCGGACGAATCATGAAAAAATAAAAAATACCCACAAAGGCTACCATCATCAAAATGGATCCCCATGGACTTGCCTGTGGTTGTCCGCCGGCTGCCGCCTGTAATAAAAATTGTTTCATTTAATTGATTTGATTGTTGTATAAATTTTTGTTCTTATTTGGTTCGTTCCATTTCAATAGGATGATCGGGTAAGACCTGATCATTTGCCACGCCGCTTACAAAGCCCGATAACTTTAAATCAAGCGATTTAGGAATACAATTGGTAAGCACGGTAATCGTTTTTTCTATTGCCCCCGGAAATCCCTGGCTGTTAAACTCGATGGAAATCTGTCCTTCTTCACCCGGTAATACAGGTTGTGTTGGCCAATCTTTGGCAGTTGTACATCCGCAACTGGGCGTTACCTGCGAAATGATCAGCGGCATATCACCTGTATTCTTAAAACGGTAGGTATGCTTGTACTTTTCGCCAATGGCCATTTTGCCAAACCGACACGTGGTTGAATCGAATGCAATCACCGGAATATCTCCCGTTTGTTCTGTTCCTTCAGCAGGTGGGAAATTGAGAAGATCAGCCGTTACCTGGCGCTGATCTGTTTCGCAGGAATTCAAAAGGACAAGCAGAAACAAGACCCAAAAAGACATCTGTATTTTCATACTGCCAAGTAAGTTCATGTTTTTTATTCTACTCTTATTTTTCACCGCTCTTTTATGCTATTTATTTCACGTCTGTATCAATATTCACTTTCTCTGAACGAGCCATCGAAATCATCCGGATCAAATCGTTCGTCGTCGTCACCAAACTCCCCGTCATCATCATCTTCTGAGGAATTGCCGTGCACCTCATTAAACTCATCCTCCGAAAATTCATCACCAAACAAATCCATTTCCTTCGAATCCTGCGAAGGTGCATCACCATAAACCAACGCAATGCGCGGATAGATGGTACTCGGCTTGTCCTTTTTGATCTCCACCAATTCCACATAAAAAATCCACATCCGCATAAAATCATATACATACAGCACTTTGTCGGATGGTTTGCTGAGCATCTCTGATAACCTGGTGGATTTCATGCTGAGACTCTTGTCTCCTCCCATATCCATCAGTGGGATCTCGAGGCCTTTCTCCCACGATTCATTGCTCATGTAAAAGCTCGCCATTTCGCCATCTTCAAAATCAAATCCATCCAGAATTGCGCGATGCAAATCCTCAAAAGTTGATTCAGTTTCAATTTCGATGTCGCGAAAAACATCCTGCTCCGTGTCTATTATCACCCGGAACTTAAAAATATTGACGTTGCTCAATTTGCCCATGATTCTCCTAACAATGGAGGCGCAAAGCTAGACTGATTAAGTTAAGAAGCAAAGGTCTTTCGGAAGTTTGGCAGCTTCTCTTGATTTATGGGAACTTCAGAGCCTAACGAATATCTGTTTGAACCTTGGGCGGGTCTTTCCTGAGCATGGCCCTGAAACCATCCCAAAACTCCTCCAGAGTATCAAATTCTTCCTGGTAGAGAATTCCGAGGCCTTGTGTATAAGGACTTTGCTGTGTAGTAGCCATCCTGAAATCGCTGCTTTCGTTGTACACCACCATTTTCACTTTGCCATTTTCATCTATCCGGTATTCGATCCGGATGTCGCCTATAATGTTGTTGGTATTCTGGCTCACACTGCTCGTATTGCGAGATACCCCGAGATTTGTACTCAACGACAGCCGGTCGTTGAACAGCTGGGTGCTCAACGCCAGTGCTATTTCCTCGTTGCTGATATCATCTCCCGGGCGGTAGTTAAAACCAAGGTCAAAATCGTTGCTGAGCTGACTCAACCAGTTACTTACCTGGCTGGAAAGAAGTTCAGAACTTGTGGCACTCACCACATTTTCTCGCTGATGATCGGAACTCACATTGGGCGGACTAACAAATCGCCTTAAAACGAGCAAAGAAAATGCCTGTCGATTTCGTTCCTGATCGGTGCTAATTACAGAGTTGATGCGACTTCGGGTGACCTGATCTACGGTAGGCAACTCCACATCAAATTCGATGGAAGGATTCATCATTTTTCCTGTAAGTTTCATCACAAGATCCACCGGAACACGCTGCCCACCGGCATACCGCGGATCAGGAATGATATCGTAAAGAGATGCGTTCACTTTGTAAATGGTTTCGAGGTTTAGATCAGCGGTAAACGGATCTCCATACCAGGCAATGGTTCCACCGGGTTTGAT
>JBJXFC010000316.1:0-17170 GCA_046153915.1 Flavobacteriales bacterium | reverse complement strand
TTGCAAAGTAGAAATTACGTGGGATCCACCGTGGGATAAAAGTATGATGAGTGAAGAAGCACAACTTGAACTTGGCTTTTTGTAAACCGAATGATTATTCGGTTTTTTTTTCCGTAATTAAATCTTTGTTGTATGGTATTGGCATAATATTTCACGTTACAACCGTCAAAGGGACTTTTTGGGTCGCCAGGGCAATAAGGGCGATGGAAAATAGCACCGCTGGTGCTGGTTTTTTACCATTTAGGAGTTAAGGACAGAAAGAGTTCACTTACTCTTCGCGCACATTTACTTACCTTCCTAATGCAGAAAAAGGTGCAATAGTTAGAAGACCTGATTAGAAATCCAGATTGAGGGATAGATAAAATACCCTCGGAAGTACCTGGTTGTCATCAATTCCCCAGGCCCAATCTGCTCTTACGAAGTAACCCAAAACTCTGGATCGGAGCCCGAATCCATAGCCGTAGATAATAGGCTCCCGATTATTCTGAACCGTAACTGTTATTGGTTTTTGATAAACCACTGTTTCGTTGAAGGTATTCTCTCTGTTGTATGGGCTGTTGCCAGTCCATGCGCTACCGGCATCAAAAAAGCCTACCACTTGAAAATTCTCTATAAAGTCGCTTTTGATTGGCTTCTTCATAAAGTATTTGAATACCGGCAAGCGCACTTCGGCATTGGCTACAACCGCCGAATTTCCATTGCGGGCATTCACCCAAAAACCGCGAACCGGTCCCACAAATGACTGAAAGCTGTAATTCTGTCCTTCGTAATCAATCGGTGTAGAATTGTCAATGCGCTGACCGGGCCACCAATTGTCTACACCCCCCAGATAATGCACAAGTTTGTAGTAGCCGAAAGAGGTCGCTCCTGCCAATCGAAATGCCGCTATTAAATCCCGGTGAATGCGCTTGTAATGTCTGAAGTCGAGTCCAACAATATTAAAATCGGTTTTCTGATCGTATTTATCCGGTTGCTGATATCGCTCAAGCCAGATTTTATAACGTGTTCCATTGCGCAGATTGAGCCCTTTGTGAATGGTATTGTCAAAGACATATTCCAATCGCAGGCCCACATTGACCTCATTGTAATTGGGTACCTCCAAACTAATTGGCTCATTGCTTAAAGCAACAATTCTATCCTGACGCACTACTGTTTGAATGCGCAAACTGGCCAATTCTGTGAATGGATATTTCCACTGATAAATAAAACTATGTGTATGAATTTTGGTTTGAGAAAGACCAGTCTGAAGCAAATTCGAATTGCGAACCAATTGAATGCGCTTGTCCCAGCGCCCTTTCAGGTTTTCAAAACTCACACCATAGTCATTGTTTTGCAAATCAAAAGCCATCCGGAATCCACCAACCAATTTGTAGTCTTCAAACAAATCGCTTGCCCCCACTTTAAACAATCCCGAAATGCCCGGCGAGATACTTGTAGGTCCGGTTACATTTTGATAGAAGGGATTGATGAAAGAGTTGTTGGCCTGCATCATCACTTCATCCGCCGCAAAATTGAGTCGGTAATTTCTGGAGCGCGGCAAAACAAACTCTACCAGCGTATCTGGTTTATCCTGTCCAAGAGTTGGAATTTCTTCAACCCGAATTGCTTCTTTCTCATACGTATAATCCTTGCGCTCATCTTCAAACTCATAGTTGTTGATGTCAATCTCGCCTTTTTTCAATGTATCTGAAGACAGAATAACCTGTGGATCTATAGCGGGCTGAATGGCAGAATTGCTTTCCCGGGGTTTTTGATTTTCGATGCTCAGCGGCTGATCTCCCATTCGGTTGCCCAAATAAACTACCGGACGCATTCCTCTCCGGAACTCCAATGTATAATCACCGGACTTCGAATTGAATTGATAATCTTTGGGGTCGCGATGATATCCTGACAACAAACTCGTCACAGTGTAATACCTATAGTGAATCGTGGTATCGATAGCACTGATAGCACTATCAATTGTAGCCATATACCGATTGTCGTAACCCAGACTATTGGCCAGATAGGTGTAGTTTTTTAGGCTGTATTCGGCGGGATGATGTTCGTCCACACCATTGGTTTGAGTAATTCGCTCGAGGTATTTTGATCGGGAGGCCACATTAAAAATGTAGATATCCTTCTCTTTGCTGTATGTATCAATTGGCACTTCGGTGCGCAACGTGTCATCTGGTCGATTGCTGGAAAAAATAATTCTTGCGCCTCCGTCGATAAAACGTGGATTCATATCATCCCAGATATCAAATGTGAGCTGCTCCTGGTTGTTGCCTATAACCTGATAAAGGAATAAATCGGTCTGCCCTCTGTTCACACCACTGAAAACAATTTTTTTGCCGTCTTCGCTGTACGACATATCGATAATTTTCTGGATGAGAAAAAGTTCCTTTTGAATGTGTTTTTTATCTTCAACGGAATAATTACCAATCCAGGCATTCGATCTTTTTTCGAACACATAAGTAAGCACCTGACTGCTTGGATGCCATGCCAGAACCGGGAAGGATTCATCTGCAATTCGGTCCAGACGATATTCACGCTTTAGAATGCACTTTTTCTTTTTGGTTTCAATGTCGTACAACCAAATGCGGTATTGGCCCAATTCGTTGGTTACAAATGCTACATACTTTCCATCTGGAGATCTGCGAAACTGAGAGTAATGATACCGGGCTTTGTATTTGACGGCGATATCCCCCATCAACTTGTTGTTTTTCTTCCAGGTTTTCCATTCTTCAGTACCTCCATCAGGCTCTCTCGCTTCGCCTGGAAGCAACTCATTTCGGTTGATCACCGACTTGTTTTTGTAAAATTTGATGAAATCATTGGTTACTACTTCCAGCGACAATCCAAGCACATATAAAAAACCGCTCTCCACATTTCTGCTCGCCTGAGACATGTAGAGCAAATTCGGAATAACATTTTCGCCATACACTTCGGCGATGTAATTCCAAAATGCCTGACCGGTAAGTGTGGCTTCCTGGCCCTCCAGAAAATTAAAACTTTTAAATTTTTTGTTCTGGATAAGGTCTTTTACAAATGTTTCACTTTCATTGGTAGCACCATTGGCGGCATATGCAATCAGGCCTTCTTCATACCATTTGGGAACCGACAACAAAGTACTGCTTTTAAGAACATCTTTCCAGTCTCCGCCATACATCATTTGATTGAATAAAATGCGGGAAACGTTTTCGCGGATTTGTTTGTCCATCTGAGCATGGCTGCCTTCGTAATACACAAACATCTTGTTGCCCATGATACGCGCCACACCTCCAATGTTGTAACCATCATTTTCGTTAAGACCAACATTGCTTTGACGAAATTCACTTTGTTTGAGATACGTGAGCACTTGTATTTTTTCGTCCAACGTATAATCAAAAAACTTTTCGAGTTCTTTCAAGTTGCGTTCTGCAGACATCAATGTGTATTCTGCCAAAGGTTCTCCACCGATATAATAATAGACATCGAAATTCTGACCCGGATAATAAAACCATGTAAAGTCCCGGTACTGAACGCGGTTTTTGCCAAACTCCATATTGGATCCCTGATAAAATTGGGACAATAACCCTGGCGAAGCACTTAGCAGGAGGGTCACAATAAGAACTATTTTGGAAAGTAATCTCATCCGTTCTTCAGGCCGGAAAATGGGTAGCGGCTAAGATAACTGTTATTTTCACAAGGTATTGTCATACTTATTTATTTATTTCTTGCATTTTTTTCTTCCACAACGGGGCCTTCCCAAATTGTTTACCCCATCAAAAAGCTTCTTGATGCGCGGAAATTTTCAAAACTTTGACATGCCGTCTATTTTCAAATGAAGAGTAAAGCTTTATTTCGCGTCATGCAAATTGCCCAATTTACCTTTAATCCCTTTCAGGAGAATACTTATGTGCTTTATGATGAGAGTGGAGAGTGCCTGATTGTAGACCCGGGTATGTCTGAAGGAGACGAAGAAAAAATTCTTTTCGATTTTATTGGTGAACAAAATCTAAAGCCCATTTTGGTCGTAAACACGCATTGCCACATCGACCACATCCTTGGCAACGAAAGTGCATGTCGGAAATTTGACGTAGGGCTGGCCATTCACAAACTGGATCTCCCCATGCTCGAAAGAGCGCATGTCGCAAGTCAGATGTGGGGTATTTCGTACCGGGAATCACCAGCACCTTCGCGGTTTTTGGAGGAGGGAGAAGAACTCCGTTTTGGAAATACAATTCTGAAGGTCCTTTTTACTCCCGGGCATGCACCCGGACACATCGTTCTTATCTCTGAATTGGACAAAAGCATCATTGCCGGTGATGTTCTTTTCCGGGGAAGTGTGGGCAGGGTTGATTTGCCTTTGTGCAACGCTTCCGATCTCGTGCACAGCATCCAGCAAAAAATGTATCGCTTACCCGATGATTATGTGGTTTATCCCGGCCATGGCCCGGAGACTACAATTGGTGAAGAAAAAAGCCACAATGCTTTTGTACGCGCCGATTGGCAGGGACTTGTGCAGGAAGTGTGATCAGGCCTTTTTGAGTGTAAATCCAAAAGTACTTCCCAAACCTTCGGTACTTCTCACACTGATGGTTTGATTGTGGGCCTCGATAATGTGTTTGCAAATGGCCAAACCAAGCCCGGAGCCACCTTCATTGCGCGATCTGCTTTTATCGACCCTGTAAAATCGTTCGAATATCCTAGGAAGGTGTTCTATGGCAATTCCCAATCCGTTGTCAGCTACTTCTATCAGCAGATTATCGCCCATGTCGTAAAACCGCACACGCGTTTCTCCTCCCTGCTTTCCGTAATTGATGCTGTTTACAAGAAGATTGGTAAATACCTGTTCGATTCTGGAGGCATCGGCCTCTACCATTATAGGACGCTCATTTTCACGTCGCAAACGCAGTGTAATTTCTTTCTCGACAGCGAGTACTTCCAACAAATCAATGACCTTTTTGACAAGTTCTACTACATCAAATCGCGTCACTTTGAGAGGCATATTTCCACTCTCAAACGACGTTATCTGGTCGAGGTCTTTGATGAGGTCGCCGAGGCGGTCGCAGCTATTGGATGCTTTTTGAAGAAACTTGCGGTTGAGTTCTTTATCCGTGAGCTCGCCATCCAGCAGCGTATCGATGTATCCCTGAATATTGAATACAGGTGTTTTTAATTCGTGTGCGAGATTGCCAATGAATTCGCGACGGTAGTTATCGGCCGTTTTTAATTCCTTCACTTCACGAATGCGTTCTTTGGCCCACTCTGCCACTTCGTTGTTGATTTCACTCAGCACATCGGCACTCATCTGAATGCGCGGTTTGCTTTCATTCTGAGTCTTAAACGAGTGAATCGTTTTGTAAATGATTTTTACTTTGTGGTACAGGAATTTCTCGATGAAATAATAGACTATGCCGAATGAAATAATGAATCCAAGCGCCAACAGAACAAGGAGCCACAGAAATTCAAATTCGCGTTCAAGGAGAAAAATAACGATGAAATAAGTTGCAGCAAGAATGCTAGTGATTAACGCCGCAGAAGCAAGCGCTACACTTTTGGGTGTACGTATATTCAATGCCATCAGGCATCAAATTTATACCCAACTCCTTTAATTGTTTTGAAATAATCGTCTCCGAGTTTTTCACGGAGTTTGCGAATGTGTACATCGATGGTGCGATCGCCAACAATTACGTCGTTGCCCCACACACTGTTGAGAATGTTTTCGCGCGTGAAAACCCTTCCAGGCGCGGAAATAAGCAATGCCAGCAATTCAAATTCTTTCTTTGGAAGCGACAACTCCACACCTTCCTTGTATACAACATAACGCTCCTTATCGATCCCAATTCCGGTAAGCGGTTTTGGCTGAGATTCTGTTTCAAGCGGAAGATTGCGTCTTAACAGCGCTTTTACGCGTGATATCAGAACACGTGGCTTGATTGGTTTGCTGATATAATCATCTGCGCCTGCATCAAAACCTGCAATCTGACTGTAATCTTCATTTCTGGCTGTAAGAAACGCGATGAGTACATCTTTGAGGTTGGCATCTTCGCGCAATTCGCGGCATGTTTCCATACCATCCATCTCGGGCATCATTACATCGAGTAGTACCAGATCAGGACGATGAACTCTTGCAATCTCAAGAGCCTTGCGGCCGTTGGGAGCAGTAAATACTTCGTATCCTTCCTTCTCCAGATTAAATCCTATCATTTCAAGGATATCCGGTTCATCATCTACTAAAAGTACTTTTTGTTTGCTCATTTGTTGGCTTTGCAGCATTGTTCTTAAAACGGGGCGAAATAACTGCCATTTTATTAAGTTAAGGTTACCAAAGTATTACTGCATTTCAAAAGTTTGCGCACATCTCTGAGTTATTGCTCATTATTGCACCAACATTATGCACCAGCCATCCTTTTATTCCAACAAAATCATCTGGGTTACAGGCGCCAGTTCGGGTATCGGTGAACAGATTGCCCTGCAGGTAGCTCCATTCTGCGCAAAATTAGTGATTTCAGCGCGAAGAGAAGAGGAATTAAAAAGGGTCAAAGAGGAGTGTCCCGATCCGAAAAAAGTTCTGATTGTGCCTTTGGATTTGTCTGATGAATCCAGTGTAAGAAATGCATTTAGTCAGGTAATAACCGAAGTCGAACATATTGATATCCTTTTCAACAACGGCGGAATAAGTCAACGTGGATATGCACTAGAGACTCCCACCGAAGTGGAGCGAAAAATTTTTGAAATCAATTTCTTCAGCAATGTACTCCTCACCAAACTTGTTGCACCTCTGATGCAAAAAAGGAAGTCCGGACACATTGTGGTTACTTCCACTTTGCTGGGAAAATGGGGATTTCATACACGTTCTGCGTATTCCGCTTCAAAACATGCTTTGCACGGCTACTACGACAGTCTGCGTATGGAAATTGAGAAGGACGGTGTTTCCATCTCCATTGCAATGCCCGGATTTATAGCAACCGATATTTCCAAAAATGCAATCGATCATACTGGAAAAAGAACCGGTGAAATGGACCCCAATCAGGCAGGTGGTATTTCGGCTGCAGACTGTGTTTGCAAATTGCTCGACGAAGTGGCTTCTCAAAAAACCGAATTTGCAATTGGAGGGAAAGAAATAAAAGGCCTTGTTGTAAAACGTTTCTTCCCCAAATTCTTTGAGAAAATTCTGAGAAAACGTTCGCCGAAATAGGTCGTAAATACTTACCAGAGCACACTGTTTCCTTCTCCAAACGAACCCCTGCGTTGCAACTTGAGATCTTTGAGCAGAGGCGATTTGATATTGAGCTGAGCAGTGTAACTCTGCCGCAATCCAAACGGAATATAATTGAATGAAAATTCCCAGCAATGCAGATCAACATGAAAGCTGATAGTCGTCGTTGAAAAATCACGAAGTCCGAAATCCTTAAACTGCAATTTGGTATACCGCGGATTGCTCATGTCGTAACCACTGTTAACGCTTACAGCATACCGCTTTAAAAAGGTGATATCTCCGTTGAAGGTTATCTTGTTGTTGATGTCCAGAGTATCGCTCTGAGAAACCTTATCAAATCCGCGATCCAGACGTAAGATGTAATTTACACCCAGTGTCCAGGGCACCGAAAAATCAATAAGATTTTGCTGATTCTGGTCCAGTAAATTTTGCTCTTCTTCTGTCAATTGCTGGTCTGCACGATCAACTGGTTTTTTGTTTTTGCTCTTAAATTTAAAATTGACAGCCAATGACTGACTCCTCACACGCATCAATTTGCTTTTCGAATCCAGTAAGAAAACATTGACTTCCCTGCCCAATGAATCGCGGTCGTAAACACTGAAAGCATTGTTGTAATTAATCTGAAAATCTTTTGCAAGCGTAGTGAATGCGCTCATGGTTACGTTGCTCCAATTGAGGCTGTCGGCCAAAAAATTGCGCGAAAAACTTGTTGTCCATGAATCAATTAATTTGATCTTTTTATAAGCGAGCTTAGCCGATGTGCGATCTTTCACCTTGGCCTCCCAATTTTGTTGTATGCTGAAATTGGCACTCAATGCTTCTCCCGAACTTCCCGGAGATACGGAGGCAAGATCAAAAATGGAATAAGAAGAAACAACACCCGCGGATGAATAATATGGGATTTCATAATTGCTGAACGGCGTATAACTCATGCCGGCTCTCCAGTTAAAAACGTGCCGAATGGCTTTTAGTCTTTCGCTGTTCCGAAAACTGAATGTTCCATACAATCGCTGATTAAATCCGGCTGATGTTCCCCAATTGAGCGCACTTTTAAAGCCATAAAGTGTATCGCGATTAAATTGCTGACTAACCTCATCAAATTGCTGTTGCAGGTATCGGAAGGCATGAAACGTTTCTCCGCGAAGACTAAAATTCAAAGTGCCGTATTGTTTTGCACGCACTGATGCGCTCATGTTAGCTCCGGTGCGCAGTCCGTTGCGGCTTTGCAGCAGCAGGCTATCTGCCTTATCCCAGCGATACAAGCTGCTTTTTCCACTTACCCGATTGTTGGCATTCACCGAGGCGTCCAACCCGAAATTATCGAGAAAACTTTTGAGGGCGGGTTTGTTTTTCGCGAATCGGCCGAGTGTAATCCGCTGCATGTTTCCTGTAAACTCGGGAAGTGTGACGTCCACATTTCCGGATTGTGTATTTTGGGAGTGTTTGGCAACAACGCCAATATTGAAAGGCCTATCTGGCCAGGATTTATTCCAACTGATATTGGAATTGAAAGTATTGGATAAATAGTCGGATTGACTTACGTTGATGTTTTGGCGGGTGTTGTTGATGGACCCCAAATCGACCGATGCACCAAAACGTGTGTTGGGTCTGGCGCGCTGATCCTGGGCATGCGACCATTGAATCCTGAACGCCTGTTCTTCCGAGTATCCCTGCAGCTCTGGAAGTCCTGTTTTGTTTTTCTGAAAGCTGGCGTCGAAACTTCCACTGTACTTGTAATTCTGCTTGTAATTGTAGTGGTTTCTAACGGCCCATGATCCCCGCGTGTATACGTCGAAGGTGATTTTTGTATCGAGTTTGTCGTTTATCGGGATATAGTACCCCAGATTTTGAAGGAAATATCCCTTTTGATTGGCATTTCCGTATCCGGGCAACAAAATTCCGTGAGTACTTTCCTTTTTATTGGGGAAAAATCCAAAAGGCAGGGCAAAAAGAGGTACTTTCCTGAATTTGAGAACAACAGGACCGCTTACGACCTTCTCATTGGGAATTACCATGGCTCGTTTTAACCGGAAATGGAAGTGCGGATTGGGATGATCACAAGTCGTCAATTGACCATTGCCAATGCTTATCCAGTTGTTGGTGGCCTTTTTACTTACCTCACTGAGCAGGTAAAGTTGATCTTCTTTGGTGCGAACGCCATAACTGATCCCTTTTTTGGTTTTAAAATTATAGGCCAGAGAATCCTCTTCAAATTCTTTGTCGCCCTCTTTAAAAATGGCCTTGGTAATAACTGTTCCGGTGCTGTCCCGTTTTCCTGAAGCTCTGGCTGTGAACTCATTAAATGAAAAATCAATGTATTCGGCCTGAACCCTCATATCGCCATATGTAACCCACGCATCACCATACAAATAGATGCGTTGATTGACGACGTCTACAACCGTGCTGTCCTTACCAAAATAATCGATCACATTGTCGAGACCAAGGTCATCGTTCACAATAGAATCGCCTGCTGGCACGTTTATGGTATCAACAGCCTGCGTAAAACCACCCGCAACTGTGGAAAATGCCCGAATCTGCTGAGTTATTATCAACATCAACGCGGTGAAAAATGGAATGAGAGACCGGGTAGTCACAGACGATGGAAAATACTTTTGTAATGAGCCAAATTGGCGCCAAAGCTATGCAAGAGCGAAAAATCAATCTTACAATAAAAATGAACGACAAGTCGGGTAAACGGCTGGCTGTCGCTTTTCTTGCGCTGGCCTTCATTTTTATTGCTGCAATAATACCTCCAAATCCTGCTGATGAATTTGTGGTGGTGCTAGACGCAGGACATGGAGGAACCGATCCGGGTAATCTTGGGACAGGCAGATTCAAAACAACAGAAAAAAATGTTGCATTGGATGTCACCCTAAAAGTTGGACAATACATCAACGAAAATTTTCCTGAGGTGAAAGTGGTCTACACCCGCAAAGGCGATACATTTCCAACACTTGCGCGCCGCGTGGAAATCGCCAATACCTCAAATGCTGATCTTTTTATTAGCATCCACTGCAATGCCGCCGAAAACAAAACTGCGCAAGGGGTTGAAACTTTTGTGATGGGTTTGCACAAATCTGAAGAAAGCCTGGCGAACGCGATGAAAGAAAATGCGTCCATTTTTTTGGAGGAGGATCATGAAAAGAATTACGATGGATTTGATCCGAAAAATCCGGATACTTATATCATCATGAGCATGCGCGAAAATCTTTTTCTGGATCATAGCATTCGACTGGCAAAAGGTGTACAAGACCAATTTCGCACTCGGGTTGGACGCAAAGACCGCGGTGTAAAACAAGCAGGGTTTTACGTCATTTCGTATACCAATATGCCCAGTGTGCTCGTTGAACTTGGCTTCCTTTCGCATTCTGATGAAGAAGACTTTCTGAACAGCGATGACGGCAAAACCTATCTGGCAAGCGCTATATACCGTGCATTCAAAGATTTTAAAGACAAAGCAGATGGAGGTCTGAAGGCCGATGCCAATGAGGACAAGCCAGAAGTTAAAGCAGAGCCCGTTGCAGAAGTAAAACCGGAACCCAGGACAGAAACGGTTTCTCCATCATCACCAAAAACAGAAACATTGAATGGCCTCACCTGGAAAGAAGTGAATGAAGGAATCAAATACCAGGTACAGATAGTAACTTCTCCCAAAAAACTTGCACCAAAATCTCCCGAATTCAAAGGACTTGATCGCGTAGATGAGTACAAACAAAACGGCGTATTCAAATACCTTGCGGGCGCTTCACCTGGTTACAAAGAAGCCAAACAAAACCTCGAAAAACTAAAAGAACTCGGATTCAAGGATGCCTTCATAGTTGCGTTCCAAAATGGCGAGCGCATAGATCTTAGCAAAGCAATAGCACTCACATCCAATTAACTAAAAGATGAAAATCAGCAAAGAATTCTTAATAGGCGTTTTAGTAGTTGTTGCTATTGCATTGATGTATCTAGGTGTAAATTACCTGAAAGGAGTCAATTTATTTCTTAAGCAGCAGAAGTACTACGCCGTTTATACCAATACTGCTGGTCTCACTGCCAGCAATCCTGTTATCCTCAACGGTTTTAAAATTGGCATCGTAAGTGATGTACACATGAATGAAAATGGCGACGGGACCATTATCGCAGAAGTAATTCTCAACGACAGCAAACTCAAGGTCCCTGATGATACCAAACTCGAAATTATGGATGCCGATCTATTCGGAGGGAAAGCCATTCAAATAATTCTGGGGCAAAGCCCAACACTTGCCGAAAGCGAAGACACACTTGTTTCGTCCATTTCAATGGGTCTTACGGAATCTATCAAACAGGAAATTGAACCACTGAAACAAAAAACATCGCAGTTGTTCGCGGGTGTGGATTCTGTCATTTCAAATCTCAATCACGTCCTTGGCGGATCGGGAACAGAAGACCTCGGCGATATTTTTGGCAGTTTGAAAGTGACCATGTCCAATCTCGAAAACACATCTGGAAATCTGAATACCCTGCTCGATGACAATAGTGGTCGCCTGACAGAGATCTTCAAAAATGTGGAGTCCATTTCTGCCAATATCAGTGCAAACAATGAAAGCCTAACGAATGCGATTAAGAATATCGAATTGCTTACGGATTCGCTTGCCAAAATTCAATTGACCTCCACCATTCTCAAGGTGAATACGGCCATGACCAACTTCAATGAAATTACCGAAAAAATCAATTCAGGACAAGGAAGTCTGGGCAAACTTATAACCACAGATTCACTGCATACCGAACTTGTAAGTGCATCTAATAGCCTGGATATTTTGCTTGATGATATTCGCAAGCATCCTAAGCGCTATCTCAGTTTTTCGCTCATCAACAGATCAAAAGACAACGAAGAATTCTCCAAACAGGAATTGGAGCAGATGCGCGACGAAATCGACAAGGCAATTCTGGAAAAGGAATCGAAAGGAGGCAAATAAAAGAGCCTTTGACCACGACTATTTCTTTCTTGTCAATTCTTTAAAAACATCTTCAAGTTTTTGTTCGCGTTTTGACATGGTCAGGATAGAATGTCCTTCGCGTTGCGCCAATTCTGAAACGGCCTTGCGGACATCCTCTGATCCCACGGTAGTGATAACAAATGTATTTTCTCCTTCGGAAAGGATACTCTGAACACCGTGAATTGCACGAATAAGATCGGAGTTGATTTTCCCACTGAATTCGACTAACAATTCATAACCTCCACTGGCCCGCCCTTTGCGCAATTCGCTTGTGGGGCTATCTGCTACAATGTTTCCTTTGTTGATGATAATGGCACGGCTGCATATTGCTTCCACTTCCTGCATAACGTGTGTGCTTAGCATTACCGTTTTTTCTTTTCCAATGCGTATAATCAGATCACGGATTTCGGCAAGTTGATTGGGGTCGAGACCGCTGGTGGGTTCATCCAGAATAAGCACTTTGGGATCATGAATCATTGCCTGCGCCAGTCCAACACGTTGTCTGTAGCCTTTTGACAACGCTTCCATTTTTTTGTGGGCCTCTGACCCAAGGCCAACCATCTCGATCATCTCCTCTACACGCTTTTTGAGATTGGAAATTTTGTAAATACCACCAATGAAGGCGAGGTATTCGCGCACATACATTTCCAGGTAGAGCGGATTGTGTTCTGGCAAATAACCTATCTGACGGCGCGCATCAATGCTCTGTTCCATCACATCATAACCACACACTTTTACGGTTCCTTCTGTTGGCGGAATATAACAGGTAATAATCTTCATCATGGTGCTTTTGCCTGCACCATTGGGTCCAAGAAATCCTACTACTTCGCCACCGGTAATGCCAAAAGACACCTGGTTGAGCGCTCGCTGAGTGCCGTACAATCGGCTAACTTTATTTACTTCAATAGACATACAATGTGATCAATGCCGACAAATGTAGATTACACCCTAACCAAAAATCAGTCTGGTTTCGAGATGAAATCAACAATCAGAGACAACAATCTCCTTTCCAACCTCCTCTCCAACACTGAGAAACAGCCCATTTACCTCAAAAGCCGCAACTTTTCTTCTCGCTTCCGTATAACTGCGGCCCATTAATGGCGAATAACTATGCTTACTGAACAAATTTCCTGGAATTTTACGTCTGGCTGGAATAACGGTCGACATCTCAATGGACGTGCTCAACTGGTTTTGGCTTTTGGCGGAATTTCCACACTTGGTAATGGAAATCACTATGAAGCTCTAAAAACAGAATATCCCAATGCTGATATTGTTTTTTGCAGCACGGCCGGAGAAATAAGTTCAAGCGGAGTTGCAGATGAAACCATCTCGGGAGCTGCATGCAGCTTTGAACATACGAACCACAGGATTGCCAGCGTAAAAGTGAATGAATACTCCGGTAGTTTGGAATGCGGCAAGGCCATTTGCGAAAAACTAAAAGGTGAAGATCTGAGTCATATTCTGGTCTTCTCTGATGGCATTCAGGTAAACGGTGATGAACTACTTGCCGGCATCAATACAGATCTTGAATCACATATTATAGTAACCGGTGGGCTTGCAGCGGATGGTGGGCAATTTGCCAAAACGCTGGTTGGCGTTAATTCCAATCCCGAATCCGGACAAATTGTGGCCATTGGTTTTTATGGCAGGCGTTTGCAGATAACGCACGGATCGCGCGGAGGTTGGAATCCATTTGGGCCTGTTCGCACGGTTACGCTATCAAAAAACAATATTCTATATGCCCTCGATGGGCAGAAGGCATTGGATATTTACAAACGATACCTGGGAGATAAAGCCTCGGAACTTCCAGGATCAGCGCTCCTTTTTCCACTTTGTATTTTGGATGAAAACAACCCCAAAAGTCAATTGGTGAGAACCATACTTGCTGTTAACGAAGAAGAAGGCTCCATGACGTTTGCGGGCAATATCCCGGAAGGAGCGCAGGTGCAATTTATGATGGCCAATATCGATCGATTGATTGATGGCGCAGCAGACGCTGCAGAGGATTCTGTGAATCCGGCAGGGAAAGAACCCGATCTTGTTCTAATGGTCAGTTGTGTAGGGCGCAAAATTGTGCTTGATCAGCGAATTGATGAAGAAGTGGAAAGTGTTATTCAGGCGTTGGGAAATAATCCGGTTTACACCGGATTCTACTCCAACGGAGAAATTTCACCACTCGCAGATTCTGTCAATTGTTCGCTCCACAACCAAACCATGACGATTACAACGTACCGTGAAAACTAGTCTGACATAGCCTGCCAATGCATAGACTCTTACTCCGACAAATTAAAAAATATTTACCCGACCCGGACAACATTGATCCGGCATTGTTGCCATTTCTGAAGGCCATCAGCGCAAGCTATGAGCACTCGGAGAGCTCATTGCAATTGCTGGAACACGCCATGTTACTGAGTAACGATGAACTCCAGAACGAAAAAGAAAAAGTACGCTTTCAGGCAGAACAAAATATGGCAGTGATGAAATCGATGATTTCTTCTCTGCAAACATTATCACTTGATCACCAGGACGGTGAGAGTGTCGATACTGTTAAGCTCGCAGATATCCTTAAAAACGAAATTGCGAAACGACATGAGGCTGAATTCAAATCGGAGTCTGTCGCATCTTACATGAATAAAATGGCCAGCGATCTCCATCTGGCACTGATCGAATTTGACACAACAGGAAGGATAATTCATGCCAATCAATCCAGTACAGAACTATTTGGATGCAACAACGCAGAACTTGCAGATCTAATTGAATTCGACAAAATAGTTCCACTTCAAGTCAATCTAGCTCATTCCGAAACACGTCTTCAGCGCAATATAGCCTTTGAAACAACCATTCAACGAGCAGATGGAACCGAACGATGGGTGCTTTGCAGTACAACTCCACTGCTCAATTTCGAAGGCAATACCATTGGTTCGCTGGTGGCTTTATTTGATATACACGAGCGCAAAATCAAAGAAGAAGAATTGCAATCTGCCAGACTGAAGGCCGAAGTTGCACTTGATTCACGCAAAGTATTTCTGGCCAATATCAGCCACGAAATTCGCACGCCGATTAATGCCATTGTTGGAATGTCTGGCCTATTGCAGCAAGGAGAACTTTCTCCCAATCAAAAAGAATATGTAGAAGCACTCAAATCATCTGCTGAAGGCTTGATGGTATTGATCAACGATCTTTTGGATGTGTCGAAAGTAGAAAGCGGTAAAATGGATCTTGAAATAATTTCATTCTCGCTGCAAAAACTGAGTAAAAATCTAATCAAAAGTCTTGGGCTCAAAGCAGAAGAAAAAGGACTTCAACTCAATTGGTATATGGATCCTCAAGTGGGAGAATGGCATTTTGGAGATCCCACTCGCATATCTCAAATCATAACAAATTTAATTGGTAATGCCATCAAGTTTACGCGCACCGGTTTTGTGAAACTCAAAATTGCTTTGATTAGTCAAACAGAACAAAATCAACTTATCCAGATCACCGTTGCAGATTCTGGAATAGGAATTAATCACGACAGATTGCCCGGTATATTCGAACAATTTACACAGGAAGATTCGAGCACAACACGTAAATATGGAGGAACAGGTTTGGGCCTTTCCATTTCGAAACAACTTGTTGAACTCATGGGCAGCGAACTGAAAGTGAAGAGTGAAAAAGGCAAAGGTTCAGAATTTTATTTCATCCTCGACCTGCCCATAACCACAGCCAATCAGATAGACACCGATTTGCACGAAGTTCCAGACTTATCGGGTGTAGATGTGTTGCTCGTTGAAGACAATGAGATCAATCGTTTTCTTGCATTGACAATCTTTAAAAACTGGAACGCCAATATTGTTGCAGTAAACAATGGCATGGAAGCAGTCGAAGAGCTAAAGACCAATGCTTATCACCTTGTGCTTATGGATTTGCAAATGCCGTATATGGATGGATTTGAAGCCACGCGTATCATCCGGCAAGAACTAAAGCTCACCTTGCCCATCATTGCACTTACAGCAAATTCGCTGAATACAGAGCGCGAGAGTTGCTTACAACATGGCATGAACGACTACGTAACCAAGCCTTTTCAGCCCGAACAATTGTACCGAAAAATCCGCACTTACCTCGCCAATATCCGGTATATGCAACGCCGCGAAAAACACAAGGCAGGATAATTCAACCCATTGTAAATTTGCCGCACATGAAAGATTCCAATGCTGTGCGACTTGCGATACTTGCTTCAGGTGCTGGTAGCAATGCCCGAAATATTATTGAGTATTTTGCATCACGACCGGATGTCGAAATTGCACTTGTTGCATCCAATAAAAAAGATGCCGGAGTGTTATCCATTGCTGAAGAAAATTCCATTTCCACTTTCTTGCTTAGTCGATCCAATTTTAAGGAAGGTGAAGAATTTCTAAAAGTACTTTCCGACTGCCGCATCGATGCTATCATTCTCGCCGGATTTTTGTGGAAAGTTCCGGCTCATCTCATCACTTCCTTTCCCGATAAGATCATCAACATTCACCCGGCACTTTTGCCCAAATACGGTGGCAAAGGAATGTACGGACATTTTGTGCACGAAGCTGTTGCTGCGAATAATGAGAAGGAAAGTGGCATCACTATTCACATTGTAAACGAACACTACGACGAAGGTGCGATCGTATTTCAAGCGAGAGCTGCACTCAGTGAGAATGCCACACCGCAGGAAATTGAAATGAAAGTGAGAGCATTGGAGATGGAAAATTTTCCGGTGGTGATTGATCGCTGGATAAAATCTACTTTGCAGAAATAAAAAAAAAGCGAATCAGGTTGATTCGCTGTTAACCCAGATTCGGCGTTAGTTTTCTACTGCAATGCGAAACACCCTCAATACCAAGGACTTGCTCTATTTTTTGATTTGATGTAGCTCAGGCTACACCCGCATCAAAAAATATTGCGCGAGCCCTTGTTATTATTGATCTTTTGCATTTCGTCACGAATCCCAATGCGGATATTGGGTTCAAACAATTCGACGGTGTGAATATTCGGTAGCCGAAAGCCCGATATA